>JBGSTN010000979.1:0-10930 GCA_041736455.1 Burkholderiaceae bacterium
GCTGACGGCGTGCCCGCGCCCGGCACGGCGGCGGCCGGATCCGATGACGTCGGCTGAGCAGGCTCGACAGCCTGTTGCGTGGCCTGCCGAGGACCGAAAAGCGACGGTGCGCCGACATGTTGTTGCCAGGCGTCCCATAAGAGCACCAAGGACAAGCTGAAGACTATCCAGAGGATGGTGCGTTGCATTTGCATGATGAGAGTCAGTTGGAGTGAAACGGGTTCGAAACAACGGTTCGGGCCTGCGGATTGGCACCAGGCACGTCCGGTACTTCATCGATACCGCTGCCACCCCATGGATGGCAACGACAGAATCTCCTGAATGCGAGCCAGCTTCCCCGCCCTGCCCCATGGCGCTCGAGCGCGACCAACGCGTACTCGGAACACGTCGGTAGAAAACGGCAGCGCGGCGCCATCCAGGGACTGACCAGCAGCCGATACAGCCGGATCGGATATGACAGCAACGCCCTGCCTCTGAGCATCACCGGTAGACCTTACGCATCAGCTTGACGATCTCGGCGCGCCAGAAGCGCTTGCGTGCCGGCCGACTCATCGAATTGAATTCGACCGGGCGGGACAGCAGGCGCAGATGAAGGGTATGTTCGACCGTGGATTCGCCGGACAAGCCGCAGGGTTCCACACCAGGAATGCCGGCCCTCGACTTGAG
This sequence comes from Burkholderiaceae bacterium, assembly GCA_041736455.1. Lineage (GTDB taxonomy): Bacteria > Pseudomonadota > Gammaproteobacteria > Burkholderiales > Burkholderiaceae_E > JAUIAI01. The sequence goes on from JBGSTN010000979.1 coordinate 667, forward strand.
CCGAGCCCGCAAGGCTTCGCGCGCAGCCCGTTTGACCGCATTGCGATCGACGGCGCGGCGCAGTACCTTTTTCGGAACGGCCATGATCAAGGATGGCATGGTGCTTACGGACAAGACAGCCCCTCGGTCAACATTGAAAACGAAGTGAGTACTTCTAAACTTAATTTTGCCACCCTGCCCGCCCGTGTCGGACGAAGCCGGCTTGCCTGTCTTGTCCCGACTCATCGGCGCCACGTCTTCATTCACTCATGCGGAACCGATTCAACAGGAACCTCCCAACGAAGAATCCGGTATTGTCGCCGATGACAAGCGCTCGACCATTGACCGGGCGACAAACTTTCGCAGAACTTTCTCGGCGTGTTTCGAACATCGGGACCGGAACGCACGCCGGATGGGCAAACCACCGGTCGGCGCCTACAGTGGCACCTGCGAGCGGGCGGGAGACCGTCCGGCAACGACGGACACACCAAATACAAAGGCGCGAAATAGCGCGACGTTTCGAGCATTTTGCGGACAATAAGCCGCATTCAGAGGAATTCGGTCGAGATGCAGTCGATACTCGAAGGATGGTAATCCAGTCGCTGGCAAGTCGCCAATGCACGATCTTCCCGCGACGGAACGGGCTTGATCAGCCTCAGCCTGCCGGCCTCGAATCGTCGCCCGATCAAATGAGGAGATGAGAAATGACGCTTGCGATACGCGTTGGACCCGCACCGCGCGGCCGGCTCGTCGGCCATCGGTCCGGGGCCCCCGTCGAACCCTGCGCCACCGAGGCGCTGCGTCGACCCGGATCAGCTGTGATCAGACTCCCGATCATCCGGGCTCGGCATCAACTCAGACGGCAAGCCGCTTGCGACCCTTCGCACGCCGCGCATTGATGACTGCCCGTCCACTGCGCGTCTTCATCCGGGCGCGAAACCCGTGGGTACGCTTGCGCTTCACGACCGATGGTTGATAAGTGCGTTTCATGGCTAAGAGTCTTCTTCAAAAAAGCCTTCGATTACAACCCGATAGATCCTTATTGTCAATCGACGGATTGGGATCGACGGCAGGGAGCGAGTAGAATCAGCGCACGCCCGAGACGTGAGAAATCGGCAACAACAACTGCTCAGGCAGCCATGTACCCCAGCCTTCACACCGGCCATCACGATCAAACGCATGCAGGATAACTGGCAAAAGTGCCTCGAACAGCTGGAAGCCGAGATGTCGGCCCAAAAGTTCGCACCATGGATCAAGCCCCTGCAATATATAGACTTCGACGAAAGTGAATGCACACTGAAGCTTGGTCTGGCGAATTCGCTGAAACTGAACATCGTGCGCGCCAATTTCCTTGGCGTCATCGAACAGGTCGCCCGACAGCACTTTCCCGATTCGACTTCCGTGCTCCTGGAACTGAAGATTCCGGTCAGCGAATCGATCGCCGGAGACGGTGATCATCCCCGGTTCGGACATGGCCATGCATCCCCATCGAGGCCAAGCAATGGGGCCGAACGGGGCGGGCGGTCGAACGGGGCGATGATCGTCGCAGACGAGGAGGGCGCCTCCGCACACACGACGCGCAAATCGTCGACTTCACGAGCCGAAGAACCGGTAACCACCGCGCTGAATCGCGACTTCACCTTCGAGAACCTCGTTCAGGGCAAGTCGAACCAAATGGCGGTGTCGGCCGCCTTGCAGGTGGTCGAGCGGCCCGGTCTGGCCTACAACCCGCTTTTTCTCTACGGTGGCGTCGGGCTCGGCAAGACCCATCTGCTCAATGCGATCGGCAACGCGTTCATCGCGCGGGTTCCGAACGCGCGCATCGCGTATCTGCATGCTCAGAAGTATTTCGACGAGATGGTCATCGCGATCCAGCGGCGTACGCCCCAGGAATTCAAGCGCAAATACCAATCACTGGATTTTCTGCTGATCGACGACATCCAGTTTCTCGGCAACCGCGAGCGTACCCAGGAAGAGTTCTTCTATACCTTCGAGGCGATGTTCTCCGCCAAGAAGCAGATGATCATCACCTGCGATACCTATCCGCGCCACCTGAGCAAATTCCAGGAGCGTCTGATCTCCCGGTTCGGCAGCGGTCTCATCGTGGAGGTCGAGCCACCGGAACTCGAATTGCGTATTGCGATCCTGCAGCGCAAGGCCGACGAATACCGGGCGAAGAATCCTGGCTGCTCGATGCTGCCCGACGACGTCGCCTTCTTCATCGCTCAGAACGTCCGCAGCAATGTGCGCGAACTCGAAGGGGCGCTGCTGCGTGTGTATGCGCGCGCCGAATTCAAGCAGCAGGACATCTCGCTGGCGCTGGCCCGCGAGGCCTGTGGCGATCTCGTGCGCCAGAACCAGGCCACGACGTCGATCGAGCAGATTCAAAAAGTAACCGCTGACTTCTACAAGATCCGGATCGCCGACATGTTCTCCAAACGGCGCCCGGCCAACATCGCGCGCGCGCGCCAGATCGCGATGTATCTCGCCAAGGAAATGACTCAGAAGAGCTTTCCGGAAATCGGTGATGCGTTCGGCGGGCGGGATCACACGACCGTCATGCATGCGGCCAAGCGAATCGCCAGTTTGCGCGCCGAGGACAGCGAGCTCAATCGGCAGATCCACCAGCTGGAGCAATCGCTGCGTACCTGGGCGGACAAGCTGTGAACAAGAGGTGTACGACGAACGGACAATTCGGGCCGACGAACGCACGGCGATCGGGAATGCTGCGCAACGCCTGCGACTTGTTCAAGTCTGTCCACAACTTGCCCAGCTCAATCCGTCGGCGCACATGCCGCTGTGAGGCCCGTGGAGTCGGCGCGAACGCTGGTCGTCAACAGAGTTGTCTCGCGTACAACAACGAACAACAGGTATATATATAAAAATGGCCTTTGTTAAAGCAACCCGCGACGCCATCCTCAAGCCCCTGCAAACCGTCGCAGGCATCGTCGAAAAACGGCATACCTTGCCGATTCTCGCGAACGTCCTGATGCGCAAGAAGGGCGACGCCGTCACCTTCGTGGCGACCGATGTCGAGATCCAGATAGAAACCACGGCGAACATCGGAGCCGGTTCGGACAATCAGGCCACGACCATCTCGGCGCGCAAGCTGCTCGACATACTGCGGGCACTACCGGATATCGGCGACCAGGATGTCAAGCTCGACGTGAACAATCGCAAGGCCTCGCTTTCGTCTGGCAAGAGCCGCTTTTCATTGCAGACGATGGTCGCAGAAGACTTTCCCGCGATGACGGTCAGTGACAGCTACACGGCCAGCTTCGAGATGCCGCAACGCAGCTTGCGCCATCTGTTGCAGATGGTTCATTTCGCGATGGCGCAGCAGGACATCCGCTATTACCTGAACGGTTTGCTCCTGGTCGCCGAGGGCGCGATGGTGCGCGTCGTAGCCACCGACGGGCACCGACTGTGTCTTTGCGAGACGAAACTCGACAAGGCGATTCGCGGCAAGCACGAAGTCATCATCCCGCGCAAGAGCGTAATCGAGCTGATGCGCCTGTTGTCCGAGAGCGATGACCCGGTGATCCTGAGCATTGCGAGCAACCAGATCCGGTTCGAGTTCGGCGAGGTGAACATGATCTCGAAACTCGTCGAAGGCAAGTTTCCCGATTACAACCGCGTCGTTCCCGAGGGTTACAAGAACCAGCTCGAGATCAGTCGGGCGCTGCTCGTCGGCTCGCTCGCGCGCGCTTCGATCCTGGCTTCCGACAAGTACAAGGGCATCCGTCTGTCCCTGTCCGATGAAAGCCTGCGTCTGCAGATCACCAACGGTGACCAGGAAGAAGCCATCGAGGAACTCGACGCGCACTATTACGGTGAACCGATCGAGGTCGGATTCAACGTCAGTTACCTTCAGGACGCGCTCAACAATCTCAAGACCGACACGATCCTGATCGGTTTCGGGGATGCGAACAGCAGTGCGCTGATCACGATCAAGGACGACCCGGGTTTCAAGTACGTCGTCATGCCGATGAGAATATGAGAAACAGGCCACAATGACTGAGCAAGAACTCTCTGCCGCCGACCGCGATTACGGCTCTTCATCGATCAAGATGCTCAAGGGCCTGGAAGCCGTGCGCAAGCGGCCCGGCATGTACATCGGCGACACGGGCGATGGGACGGGCTTGCACCATATGGTGTTCGAGGTGGTCGACAACGCGATCGATGAAGCGCTGGCCGGGCATTGCGATGAAATCGTCGTCACCGTTCATACGGACAACTCGATTTCCGTCACCGACAATGGTCGGGGCATCCCCGTCGACATCCACGCAGCCGACGAACTGCATCGCTCGGCGGCCGAAATCGTGATGACGGAACTGCACGCCGGGGGCAAGTTCGATCAGAACAGCTACAAGGTGTCGGGCGGCTTGCATGGGGTGGGGGTGTCGGTCGTCAATGCGCTGTCGAGCTGGCTGCGCCTGACGGTGCGTCGCGGCGGCAAGGTGCATTTTCTGGAGTTTCGTCACGGCGAACGCGTCGAGGCCCTCAAGGTGATCGGCGAGACCGACAAGCGCGGCACCGAAGTCCACTTCATGGCCGCGATCGAGACCTTCGGCGTGGTCGAGTTTCACTACGAGATTCTCGCCAAGCGCCTGCGCGAACTGTCGTTTCTCAATCATGGCGTGGGCATCCGCCTGGTCGATCAGCGCGTCGGCCGCGAAGAGGACTTCGCGTTTTCCGGTGGCGTGGAAGGCTTCGTCAAATACATCAACCAGAACAAGACGCTGATCCACCCGAACTGCTTTGCCGCGACCGGCAGCAAGATGACCGATCTCGGCTTCGAAGTCGTCGTCGACGTGGCGATGCAATGGAATGCCGGTTATGGCGAACAGGTACTCTGTTTCACCAACAACATTCCCCAGCGTGATGGTGGCACTCATCTGACCGGCTTGCGTGCCGCAATGACCCGCGTACTGAACAAGTACATCGACGAGCACGAGTTCGCAAAGAAAGCCAAGGTCGAGCCGACCGGCGACGACATGCGCGAAGGTCTGACCTGCGTGTTGTCGGTCAAGACGCCCGAACCGAAGTTCTCGTCGCAGACCAAGGACAAGCTCGTTTCCTCGGAGGTGCGTGCTCCCGTCGAAGACGTCGTCGCCCGCGTGCTCGAGCAGTATCTGCAGGAGAACCCGACCGACGCCCGGGCGATCTGCGCGAAAGTGATCGAAGCGGCACGTGCCCGCGAAGCCGCGCGGAAGGCCCGCGACATGACTCGTCGCAAGGGCTTGCTCGACGGGGTGGGCCTGCCCGGCAAACTGGCCGATTGCCAGGAAAAGGATCCAGCCAAGTCGGAGATCTTCATTGTCGAGGGTGACTCCGCCGGAGGCTCGGCAAAGCAAGGGCGCGATCGGAAGTTCCAGGCGATCCTGCCACTGCGCGGCAAGGTGCTCAACGTCGAGAAGGCACGCTTCGACAAACTGATTTCGTCCGAGGCGATCGCCACGCTCATCACGGCGCTCGGCACCGGCATAGGTCCGGAATTCGATGCGGCGAAACTGCGTTACCACCGCATCATCATCATGACCGACGCCGACGTCGATGGCAGTCACATTCGTACATTGCTGCTGACGTTCTTCTATCGCCAGATGCCGGAGCTCGTCGAACGCGGCTATATCTATATCGCCCAGCCGCCGTTGTACAAGATCAAGCACAACCGCGATGAACGGTACCTCAAGGACGACAGCGAACTCGACCAGCACATGTTCCGTCTCGCGCTCGACGGGGCGCATCTGCTGCCGGCAGCCGGTGCATCGGTGCTCAGTGGCGATACGCTCGCCGAACTGGCGCGCAAATACCTGTTGGCCGAGGCGGTCGTCGATCGACTGGCCAAGGTCATCGATGTCGATGCGTTGCGTGAAATGCTCAATGGGTATGAACCGGACCTTTCCGGTGAAGCGGCAGCCGCGAAGAGTGCGCTCGAACTTCACGAGCGATTGGCGAGGCTGCCCAATGTGAGCGGCAACGAAGCCAATGCGATGGCACGCTACGACGAGAAGACCGAAAGCTGGCGCCTGCGCATCGAGCGTCGCCTCCACGGCAATGTCAAGGTATCGGTCATCGATCAGGACTTCCTGCGCTCGGCCGACTACGAAGCCCTGCGCGAAGGGTCGTTGCTGATGAACGGGCTGATCGGGGAGGGCGGTGAAATCCGTCGCGGGGAGGGCGATCGACAGCGCAGCAGCAAGGTCACGAGTTTCCGCCAGGGTATCGACTGGCTGCGCAAGGAAGCCGAGAAAGGGGTCAGCCTGCAACGCTACAAGGGTCTGGGCGAAATGAATGCCGATCAGTTGTGGGATACCACGATGGATGCGTCGGCCCGTCGTCTGTTGCGGGTGCAGATTGCCGACGCGATCGCGGCCGACCAGATCTTCGCGACGTTGATGGGCGATGACGTCGAGCCGCGGCGTGCGTTCATTGAAAAGAATGCGCTCATCGCGCGCAACATCGATGTCTGATCAGAACCGGCGATCCAATTGGCTACTCTTGGTCTAGTTGCACTCTGGGTGCTCACCGCCCTGTTGCTCGTGGTCGGCGTCGCCGGCACGGTGCTGCCGGCATTGCCCGGCACCCTTTTCATCTTTCTCGGTGTCTTGCTGGGTGCCTGGATCGATGATTTCACCCGGGTATCGTCGAACACCGTCATCATCGTCGGTGTGCTGATGCTGCTGGCCTGGGTCTCCGATTACCTCGCCGCGATGCTGGGCGCCAAGCGGGCGGGCGCGTCGCGCGAGGCGATCATCGGGGCGGCCATCGGCACGGTGGTCGGCCTTTTCTTCAGTATCGTCGGCCTGCTGTTCTTCCCGCTGATTGGAGCTGCTGTCGGCGAGTATCTGGCAATCAGCGACCTGCGGCGCGCCGGAAACGTCGGCATGTCCACCTGGATCGGAATCCTCGTGGGTGCCGTCCTCAAACTGGCGCTGAGCTTCATCGCGATCGGGATCTTCATCGGTGCATTGATCTTCTGAGGCCGCTTCCCGGCATGCTGTCGCTCAATAACGTGGCCCGCGTCCCCAGCCGCGACGGCCGCCGTAGTGGCCACCATGCCGGTGGCCTATCCAGAACGGCAGTGGCGCAATCGCGACGCCGACACCGACCCCGCGATGACCATAACCGGCATACCCGACCGGCACGATGGCACAAGACGACAAGATCATGCCGAACGTTGCGGCGACGAGCGTTACACGGAGCGATCGTTTCATGGTTTCCTCGATACGACGTGTCGTGATAACGCTGGCCGATCATTGGTGGCTGACCTGTCGTCCGGCGATTGGTATCGGTGTGTAACTCAGCCGATAATCACGACGTCGATTCCGCAGGTGGTGGTCGGTGTCCTATCCGTACGTATCGTTCCACGGACCTCGGTATCGGCCCACGATCGTCACATTCCTTATGCGTGAGAGTCCATGTTCACGGGAAATCAAATAACGGTCGCCGTCGAAGGGACCCAGATCGCGGTGTTGACGGTGTCGAACCCGCCCCTGGGCTACATGGACGATACGACCGAGAAGGAACTGATCCAGGCGATCTCGACCATCCACGCGAATCCGGAGATCAGCGTCGTGATCATCACCGGTGGCCAGCCGGACGTCTTCATCCGTCACTACGACACCTTGCTGCTCGAAGCTCGCGCGCGCCAGATGATCGCTCGCGGTCTCACGTTCGATACCCGCCGGCCGGTGCCTGAAGTCGGCATCCATCGAATCATGCGCGAGATCGAGGAGAGCCCTTGTACCTATCTGGCCGCAATCAACGGGACGACCCTGGGCGGCGGCTACGAACTCGCGTTGGCCTGCGACCTGCGGATCGCTCAGGCAGGCGATTACACGATCGGCTTGCCCGAGGTGAACATCGGACTGTTGCCGGGTGCGGGCGGGACACAGCGCCTGACTCGCATGATCGGCACAGCGAAGGCGCTGGAGTTGATGTTGATGGGCGATACGCTGACGCCTCGCGAAGCGAAGTCGTACGGACTCGTCAACGATGTCGTGCCAGGTCCGGTCTTGCCGGTAGCCCTTGAGATTGGCCGCGCAATTTCAAGGCGTCCAGCAAAAGCAAGGGCTCACATCAAATCATTGGTCCGAGGAGCTAATTCGAGCACGGATTCATCTCGCAGGGCAGGATTAGATAGTGAGCGCACACTTTTTTGCGATCTGCTGGTCGATGCCCGGAGCGTCGAACGATTGCAGGCATACAACAACGGTCTTATCACCATCGAGGGTGATGCGACCAGCGAAGCATCTGACTAGATAGTGAACAGTCACTTCTGATTCAACGTCGCTATCTCATCTGATTGATCCGACCTTCCCATAGTGTGAACGGGCCTTCCATCGTACTGAGTTGGAGTTCGGTGATGGTCTGGGTATTGCCGGTCTGCTGGTCGGCGCCGACCAGGAATCGCGTATCGGCCGAAATTCGGATCGCCAGCTTCTTGCCCGACGACGGCGGAAACTTCTTGAGCAGATCGTCGAACTGACGTTGGACGCCTGCCAGTTCGGTACGGCTTTCATCGGTCAGTACATAAGTCAGTCGGATCCGGGCACTCGGTGCTTCCATCCAGGATCGCATCGACTTGCCCGCTGCCGGGTCGGGCGATTCCGTGCCGATGTTGATCGGCCGCATGCGCAGGCGTGCGCCGATCGGCTCCCAGGCATCGTGATCGACCGGCAGGATCGCCATCAACAATTCCGGGCCCCGATTCGGCGTCGCCGGAACCCGCGAGTCGAGATCGACTCCGACCGCGATCTGTTCGGGTTTGATCTCGATGAAGTCCTTCGGCGTGATCTTCGCCAGCCGTCCGGACGAATAGATTTCCTGGGTTGCGCATGCTGAAATCAACAGGCTTGCGCCAAGCAGCAGGGCAGGCAGCGAGCGGGCGAGGGTGAATCGTCTGATGTTCTGCATCATGAATTTTGCTCTTTGATTCGGTATGGCGAAGACAGACGGTCAGGCCTTGGACCGATAGCCTCTGGCGTCGATCTTAACGCGACGGTGACGGAGCGATCAGCGCGCTGGTCCGAGGTCGGCCAGAGTCGCATCGATCAACGCGCGGGCGATGCTGAAGCGCGGCGGCATGCGCGGCAGTTCTTCCGGTTCGAACCACTGGGCATCGACCAGTTCGGCGGGATCGATTCTCAGGTCACCGCCATCGTATTCGGCGTTGAACGCGATCATCAGAGAATTGGGAAAGGGCCAGCTCTGGCTGGCAAAGTAACGAAGGTTCCTGACTCGCAGGCCGACCTCTTCCATCACTTCGCGGTGGACGGTCTGCTCGATGGTTTCGCCGGCCTCGACGAAACCGGCGAGCGCACTGTAGAAGCCGGCCGGGAAATTCACCCCGCGGCCAAGCAACAACTGTCGTCCCCGTGTCACCAGGACCATCATCGCTGGCGAAATGCGCGGGTAGACCGCCAAGTTGCAACGCGGGCAGGATCGCATGCGTTCATGACTGGCAGAGACGGTGGGCTCACCGCAGCCGCCGCAGAAGCGGTGCGTTCGATCCCATGCCAGCACCTGCACGGCACGCATCGCGATCGCGAGCGTTGCATCATCGAGCAAGCCGAACCAGCTGCGAAGTCCCCCGGCCCGAAAGCCGGCTGGTATTCGTTCGACATCGTAATCACCCGGCAACGCAATCCCGACGTGCTCACGGCCATCGAGATGACCGAGCGGATAGACGCGCGATGCTTCGAATCCCAGCGCTTGCCAGGTCCGCCAGGCAAGGCCGTTCGGTTGTTCGATCGCCTGGATCAGGTCGTCGCCGACGAACAGGTGAGCAATGCTGTCCCCGTGCAGGGTCAGGGCGAGCGAAGGCTGGAAATGGTCCGGGATCGTCAGCATCATTTCAGTGCTGGCAGCGATGGAGCGACTCATCGATACGCGGGATCATTCAACAACTCACTATAGCGAAGGAGATCGATATTGCCGCCGCTGACGATGACCCCGACGCGCTTGCCGGCAAGAGGCAGCATCTTCTCGAGTGCCGCGGCAGCACCGAGACAGCCGGTGGGTTCGACGATCAGCTTCAACGTTTCACCAAACCACCGCATCGTTCGCACCAGCGCGGCGTCCGATACCGTGTGGATCGACTGAACGTGCCGCTGAATGATCGGAAACGTCAGGGAACCGACCTGCGTCGTCTGCGCACCGTCGGCCAGGGTTCGTGGCACATCGATCGCTACTCGCTGCCCGCTTGCCAGCGACAGTTGCACGTCATTGCCCGCCTCGGGCTCGACACCGATCACGGCGCAATCGGGCGCCGCATCGTGTG
>JBGSTN010000996.1:0-1715 GCA_041736455.1 Burkholderiaceae bacterium
GCGATCGGCAATGGCCGGCTCGGCGACCGGGCGCGGCAACAGCGGACGCAACAACGGGAACAGACCGTCACGCGCGTAGTGCAGCATCAGGATGATCAGCAACCCGAACACGATCAGTTCGTAAGGCCCGCTGGTGCCGGCATATCGCTGCAGGACGGTCTGCAGGATTTCCTTGAGCCCGATGAACGAGAACGCGCCAAGCACGGCACCCATCACACCGCCGGCACCGCCGATCACGGCCATGAACAGATACTCGATGCCTGCCGTCGGCGAGAACGGGGTCGGGTTGATGAAGCGCATCATGTGCGCATACAGCCAGCCGGACAGACCGGCGAGCATCGCCGCATAGACGAACACCTGGATGCGCAGACGTGCGGGGTCGACGCCGAACGACTCGAGCATCGCCGCACGCGCCTTGAGTGCCCGGATCGCACGCCCCTGGCGCGAATCGAGCAGGTTGGCACTCGCCCACAAGGCAAGCACGACGAACAGCCAGACGAGATAGTAGTAGCGGCGCAGGTCGCGCAGTTCGAAACCGGCCACGCTCAGGACAGGAATGTCGCTGATGCCGCCGAAACCGCCCAGTGTCGGCAGGTTGCCGAACAGGTAATAGAGACTGATTCCCCAGGCGATGGTGCCTAGAGGCAGGTAGTGGCCACTCATGCGCAACGTGATGGCGCCGATCATCCAGGCCGTGAGGGCCGACAGCAGAAACACCACGGGCAGGCTGAGCCAGGGCGATACGCCATACTGGGTGGTGAGCACGGCGGTGGTGTACGCGCCCACCCCGAGGAAGGCGGCCTGACCGAACGACGTCTGCCCAGCAACGCCGGTGAGCAGGACCAGGCCCAAAGCGACAAGCGTCGCGAGGCCGACGTAGTTCATCAGCGTGATCGCGTATTCGGAGACCAGCCACGGCAGGGCGAGCAACACAGCCACCGCCAGCAGCGGCGCCAGCACGCGCCAGACGCTCGCGATCATTCCTCCTCCTGCTCGTGATGCACAGAGGTGATCGAAAGCACGATCAGGACCGGAATGATCAGCGTGAAGACGATCACTTCTTTGTAGCTGCTGGCCCAGAACGAGGCGAAGGCTTCGAGCAGTCCCACCAGCAGGGTGCCGATCGCCGTCAACGGATAGCTCGCGAGACCACCGATGATCGCCGCCACGAATCCCTTCAAGCCGATCATGAAACCGCTGTCGTAGTAGATGGTGACGATCGGCCCGATCAGCACGCCCGACAGGGTGCCCAGCAGGGCGGCGGCCGTGAATGTGATGTATCCGGCCGTGACCGGTGAGAATCCGATCAGCCGGGCGCCGACTCGATTGAACGCCGTGGCCCGAAGGGCCTTGCCATACAGCGTTCTACCGAACAGCCAGGCCATCGCCAGAATCAGGCCCAGCGTCACGCCGAAGATCCACAGCGATTGCCCGCTCACCGAGAGCATGCCGACGTCGAAGACGGCGTCGGAGAACGCCGGCGTCTTGTATCCCTCCGGGCCGAAGAACAACAGGGCGAGTCCGGTCAGCGCGAAGTGCAACGCCACCGACGCGATGAGCAGCACCAGCACCGACGCATCGACGAGGCGCCGATAGACGAGACGGTAGATCAGCGGCCCGAGTCCGGTGATCAACAACAACGTGATCACGACGTCGAGCGTGACCGGCAATTCGAGGGGCGCCAGCAGCATGACGGCCGCCGCGATCGCGACGAC
>JBGSTN010001065.1:0-4906 GCA_041736455.1 Burkholderiaceae bacterium
CCGGCGAACCTCACCGCGCCGCGGCCGGCGAACCGTACCGCGATGCAACCAGCGCGTCGCACTGAGCCTTCCCGGCTCGACCGCCGTTCAAGAGCACAGGGTCTGCAGGCATGGATGAAGAGGTGTTGCGTCACTATCTGAGCGAGTTGCCGAATCGTCCGGGCGTCTACCGGATGATCGGCGCCGACGAGCAACTGCTCTACGTCGGCAAGGCGCGCGATCTCAGGAAGCGCGTCTCGTCGTACTTTCAGAAGAACCTCGCGAGTCCGCGCATCGCGATGATGGTCAGCCAGGTCGAGCGGATCGACTCGACCGTCACCGCATCCGAATCCGAGGCGCTGCTGCTCGAAAGCAACCTGATCAAATCGGCCGCGCCCCGCTACAACATCCTGTTTCGGGACGACAAGTCGTACCCGTTTCTCAAGATCACCGCGCAGCCGTTCCCGCGCATGGCGTATTACCGGGGCAATACCGACCGAAAGCACGCCTACTTCGGACCCTTTCCGAATGCGTGGGCCGTCAAGCAGACGATCCGCACGCTGCAGAAGGTCTTTCGACTCCGCACCTGCGAGGACACCGTCTTCGCCAATCGCACGCGCCCGTGCCTGCTGCATCAGATCGACCGCTGCACGGCGCCCTGTGTGGACTTCGTCAGCGCCGACGAGTACGCGGTCGATGTCAACTCGGCCACCGCGTTCCTGAAGGGCGATCATCAGAGCGTGCTGAGCGATCTCGAGCAGCGCATGCTGGCGGCATCCGGATCGATGGAATACGAGAAGGCTGCGGTCTATCGCAATCGGATGTCGGCGTTGGCCAAGGTCCTGCATCAGCAGAACATGGAGACCGGCACCGACGTCGATGCCGATGTCATCGTCGTCGTGATCGGCGGCGGTCGCATCTGCGTGAACCTGGCCATGGTGCGCGGTGGACGGCACCTTGGTGATCGACCGTTCTTCCCGACCCATGCACTGGTGCCGGCCATTCCGGCAAGTGCGATCGGTGTCGACTCGACAGCCGAGACAGCCGAGACAGCCGCGTTGCTTGACGAAGATGCCGTGGCGGAACCATTGCCGCCATCATCGGACGAAGACAGCGAACGTTCCGCACTCGCCGACTTTCACCGCGAAGTCCTGCACGCCTTCCTCGCGCAGCATTACGCCGAGCGGGACGCGCCACCGCTGATCGTCTCGAACCAGTCGCTGGACGACCCGGTGCTGCGCGAATTCCTCGTGCAACGAGCCGGTCGCCAGGTGCAGTGGGTACGCCAGCCTCATGAACAGCGACGCAACTGGCTGGAGATGGCCGAACAGAATGCGCGCATCGCGCTCGGGCGGCATCTGAGCGAAGCGGGGTCGCAGCGGGCCCGCACGGCGTCGCTCGCGAGCGCGATCGGTCTGGCCGACGACGTCGATCTCGACCGCCTGCGCATCGAATGCTTCGACATCAGCCATACCGCGGGTGAGGCCACGCAGGCCTCGTGCGTGGTGTATCAGCACCACACGATGCAACGTTCGGACTATCGCCGCTTCAACATCCGCGACATCACGCCGGGCGATGACTACGCCGCGATGCGCCAGGTGCTGAGCCGCCGTTATGCGCCGCCCGAAGCGAGTGAAGACGGCGTCGTCGTCCCGGATATCGTGCTGGTCGATGGCGGCAAGGGCCAGCTCGGCGTGGCGCGGGCAGTCTTCGAATCGATGGGCCTGCCCACCGGATGCCTGATCGGTGTCGCGAAAGGGGCAGGTCGCAAGGTCGGCCTCGAGACGCTCGTGTTCACCGACGGTCGTGCGCCACTGGCGCTCGGACGCGAATCGGCGGCACTGATGCTGGTCGCCGAGATCCGGGACGAAGCGCATCGGTTCGCGATCACGGGAATGCGCGCACGACGCGCGAAGACCCGCCAGGGCTCCAGCCTCGACGAGATCGAAGGCATCGGACCCCGGCGCAGACAACGCCTGCTGTCACGGTTCGGCGGGCTACGTGGCATCATGGCAGCCAGTGCCGAGGACCTCGCCTCTGTGGAGGGCATCTCGCGGCAACTTGCCGAACACATCTATCGTCGCCTGCATTGATGAGAATTCCCGATGTTCCTCCCCTCCCGCCCGCGGGCAAGCACGTGACCGATCGCTTCGATGACTCGTCGCCAGTCAGCGTATTGCGTGGCATGAACCTGCCCAATCTGCTGACGTGGGGACGCATGGTGGCGATTCCGATGCTGGTGCTCGTCTTCTACATGCCGATGCCGATGATCACGCGCAACTGGCTTGCGACCGGCATCTTCCTGCTGGCTGCGATCACCGACTGGCTGGACGGCTATCTGGCGCGGCGCCTGGGCGAAAGCACGCCGTTCGGGGCGTTTCTCGATCCGGTGGCCGACAAGCTGCTCGTCTGCGCGGCGCTGGTGGTGCTGGTCAGTCTGGGACGCGTCGAGGCACTGATCGCACTCGTCATCATCGGACGCGAGATCACCATTTCGGCACTGCGCGAATGGATGGCGCGTATCGGGCAATCGGCCAGCGTCGCGGTCCAGGGAATCGGCAAGATCAAGACGGTCGTGCAGATGACCGCCATCCCGCTGCTGCTGCTGGACGGCAGCATCGGCGGACAATCGACGCGGCCGCTGGGCCATCTGCTGATCGTGGCGGCAGCGATTCTCACGGTGTGGTCGATGTTCTACTACCTGCAGCGGGCCTGGCCGTACTTGCGCAATGCAAATTGAACGCTATAATCGTCGGCTGCAAGGCAGTAGTGGTGATTAACAGCAGTGATCCGGGCGGGGATAGCTCAGTTGGTAGAGCGCAACCTTGCCAAGGTTGAGGTCGCGAGTTCGAGACTCGTTCCCCGCTCCATCGATCCGGATTTGGTCGCCACACCCGACAGCGCAGGCATCTCACAGCGTCCTCGACCTGTCGAACGTGCCGCTGTCGAGGCCTCGCAAGTGCATCAAGGGTGTCCGCTGAATCCCGCCGGCCCCGTACCCTGGCGGGGTGGCAGAGTGGTTATGCATCGGACTGCAACTGCGTTCACTACGGTTCGATTCCGACCCCCGCCTCCATCGATCCCCCGCCCTTAGCCGGGCTCCCTCGCACACCGTCGGCCTCAGCGACCGCCGCTTGGTACACTGCTGGCAGGCAGCGTGCGCGGACATGGCGAAACCGGTAGACGCTACAGACTTAAAATCTGTTTTCCGCAGGGAAGTGAGGGTTCGAGTCCCTCTGTCCGCACCATTGCAACGCGACGTTGCCGAACTTTCGCGACCCGACGATGAACGGGTCGTCCGAATCAGGAACGACCGGGCGGAGAACCGATGAAGGCAATTCTTGGTGTACTGGCGCTTGCCTGTGCGTCGCTCTTCGCCGTGCCCGGCGTTGCGGTGGCCACCGATTTCATATCGATCGGCACGGGCGGCGTGACCGGCGTCTACTTCCCCACCGGGGGTGCCGTCTGCCGGCTCGTCAACCGCAATCGCCAGACCCACGGCGTTCGTTGTTCTACCGAATCGAGCGGCGGTTCGATCGAGAACATCAATGCCGTTCGAACCGGCGAATTCCAGTTCGGGATTGCGCAGTCCGATTGGCAACATCACGCCTACCACGGCACCGGGCAGTTCGAGCAGCCGGGGCGGATCGAGACGCTGCGCGCCGTGTTCGCGGTCCATCCCGAGCCGTTCACGCTGATCGTTCGCAAGGGATCCGGCATCGCGACTTTCGAGAAGCTCAAGGGTCGCAAGGTCAATATCGGTAACGCCGGTTCGGGCCTGAGGGCGACGATGGAAGTGGTGATGGCCGCCTTCGGCATCAAGGTCACCGACTTCTCCCTTGCCGCCGAACTGAATGCATCGGAGACGCCGCAAGCGCTCTGCGACGGCAAGATCGATGCGATGATCTACACGGTCGGTCACCCGGCTGCGGCGATCACGGAGGCCGCGTCACTCTGCAACATCGAGTTCGTCGATGTGAAGGGCCCGCCGATCGACAAGCTGATCAAGGACAATCCCTACTATCGCACCGCGATCATCCCCGAGGGCATGTATCGTGGCACCGCGCGTGACGTGACGACATTCGGCGTAGGGGCGACGTTGATCACGTCTTCCGAGGTCAGTGACGATGTCGTCTACACCGTCGTCAAGGCCGTCTTCGACCAGTTCGAAGACTTCAAGACGCTGCATCCGGCACTGGCTCAACTGAAAGAACGCGAGATGATCACCGAAGGTTTGTCCGCACCCCTGCACGACGGCGCACGTCGCTACTACAAGGAGCGCGGCTGGCTCGAGTGATCATGCTCGACAGCCAGCGTTCAGCGGCGTTCGACGGCCTTCAGCGCCGTCTCGATCGCAGGCCACGCCGTTTCGAGCAGGATGGCCTGCGAGGCCTGGCTGGGATGGATCCGGTCGTCGAGAAAGGCATCCGGTCGATCGACGATATCCGCGTAGAAGAAGGGCACGAGTTCGGCCTCGTGCTGCCGGGCCACGTTGCGGAAGACCGCGGCGAAACGTTCGCTGTAGGCAGCACCGTAGTTGGGCGGAACCTGCATGCCGATGACGACCACGCGTGCGCCCGAAGCGCGTGACCGTGCCGCCATGTCGAGCAGATTCTTCTCGGTGTTCTGCAGATCGAGTCCACGCAGCGCATCGTTGCCGCCCAGTTCGAGGATCACCAGGACGGGCTCGTGCCTGTCCAGCAGATCGTTGATGCGCGATCGGCCACCCGACGTCGTTTCTCCGCTGATGCTCGCATTGATCACACGGTAGGGCGGTTGCCGTTCCGCCAACCGGCGGCTCAGCAGGCTTGCCCAACCCGAGCCGCGGCCGATGCCGTATTCGGCTGAAATGCTGTCGCCGACGATCAGCACGGTCTCACCCGAACCGGTCACCGTGGTGCGTTCGCCGGCTGCGCGTGCAGCACCA
>JBGSTN010000023.1:0-1684 GCA_041736455.1 Burkholderiaceae bacterium
CGCTGGCCGGCCACGACCTGCCACTCGATGCGCCCGACTGGACCGCCCGTGCCGTCGCCCACTGGATCGATGCCACGCGACCCGATGCGTCGCGTGCTGGGTCGGGGCAGGCAACGTCTGCCATGTGAATGTCATCGTGGCGCGATAAGGTGTGCGTCGCCGACGTGCGCATCATCCTGTCGGATTCATGATGGCGCCCGACTTTCGGCGCACACTTGCCGGCAAGAAGTTCCGTTTCCGGACCCCGGCGATTCGTGCAGGAAGGCAGCGACAGCGCCCTGTTTCTTGACGAACCCACAGGAAGATGACATGCACGCACGACAGAGCGCGATTCGCACGACCCTTGCCGACATCACCCATATCCTGCACTTGAGTCTGACCCTCTTCTTCGCGCTGGGTTGGGCGCTGCCGTGGTCTTTCGCATGGTGGACCGTCCTGCTCGGGGGTGCCGTGATGAACCTGATTTGGGTTCTATGGGCGAACCGCTGCCCGTTGACGCTGATCGAATCTCACTTGCGCGGCGAAAATCCGGCGACCCTGCCGCCGACCAGGCAGCCCCATTTCGTCGCCGGTCTCATCCGTCGGCTCAGCGGGGTGCAGGTCTCGAACTGGGTCGGCGATGGGGTGGTCTACGCAACGCTCTACACGAGCATGACCTTGAGCGCCTGGCGTCTGACCAGCTGACATTGCGCAGAGACGTCGCCTGTCATCGCATGCGCATGTTGCCGTGTGCGCACTTCGTTGCACGCGACGCACATTGCGCTTGAATTGCAGCATTGTCATCATTCGGTCCCAATCGCTGCGTACGCTCGACCCCGTTCAAACACAGGGGTCACCCAAATGGTCTTGCTCGCGAACGTTACGCCTCATTCGTCCGTCGTTGCCGTACCCACTGCGCCATCCGAATCGCTGCGTCGTTACGAGGTTCGCCTTGCACGCACGCCGCATGACGTCGCGGCAGTGCAGCGTCTGAGATTCCGCGTGTTCAACCTCGAACTCGGCGCCGGGCTTGCCGACTCGTATGCCACCGGACGCGACGAGGATCACTTCGATCGGATCTGCGACCACCTGCTGGTCGAGAACCTCGATACCGGTGCAGTGGTCGGGACGTACCGGATCCAGAGCGGCAAGCGTGCGGCAGAGCACGAGGGCTACTACAGCGAGCGCGAATTCGACTTCGCCCCTTACGAGAAACGACGCGCCCGGATCCTCGAACTCGGCCGCGCGTGCATCGATCAGGATCATCGCAGTTTCGCCGTGCTCAATCTGCTGTGGACCGGCATCGCCTGGTATGCCCGGGAAAGCGGTGCTCGATTCCTGATGGGTTGCAGTTCGATCCACTCGAACGACCCCGCGACTGCAGTCGCGGCTGCGCGTCAACTCGAGCGGCACTTGATCGAGCCGACGATGCGCACAGTGCCACGGCCGGGATTCGATTGCCCGCAGGTCGACGCGTCCGTGGAACGGGTATCGATCCCCAAGCTGCTCAAGACCTATCTGTCCTTTGGCGCAGAAATCTGCGCGCCGCCCGCGATCGACCATGCGTTCGGCACGATCGACTTCCTGACATCGATAGACCTCGCCTCGCCGACGATCTGCGCGCTGCAGGCAAGGGGCCGGTTCGCTCGTGTCACCTGAGCGGATGCGCAGGTCGATCGCTTGCGGCAATCGGCTGGCGGCATGC
>JBGSTN010001095.1:0-2588 GCA_041736455.1 Burkholderiaceae bacterium
TCGCCGGCCAGGACGCCGCCGCGCTGGAGCTCGCGATCGGCCGATGGCGCAGCCGCGACGATCTGCACTGGGCGCTCGCCGAACCCGATCTCGAGGACGTCTTCATCAGCCTGATCGGCCAGGCGACCGACAACTTCGCGATACCTGGCGACCATGGCCGATGAGCGCCAGCGAGCACCTGAGCCCGACTCGACTCTGGGCGATCTTCCTGAAAGAACTCCAGCAGATGTTGCGCGACCGATTGACTTTTGCGATGGCGATCGGCGTGCCGGTCCTGCAGCTCATCTTGTTCGGTTACGCGATCAATACCGACCCCAAGGGCTTGCCCACGGCATTCGTCAGTCACGATACCGGACCGATGGCGCGCAGTCTTGGTGCGGCGCTGCAGAACAGTGGCTACTTTCGAATCGTTCAGACGCCGATGAGCGAAGCCGATGGCGACGAACTCCTGGCCGCCGGCCGTGTCCAGTTCCTGATCGTGATTCCGCCCGACTTCACTCGTCGCATCGTGCGCGGAGAACGACCGCCGGTGCTCGTCAGTGTCGATGCCACCGATCCCAGTGCTGCCGCCAATGCGTTGGCGGCGCTCGGACCGCTTGGCCAGCAGGCGCTGTCTGCCGATCTGTTGGGCTCGATCGCGCCGCAACGGCTGACCGGCCAGCCCTTCGAGTGGCGGGTGCATCGGCGCTACAACCCCGAAGGCCTGTCGCGCTACAACATCGTGCCGGGACTGATCGGCACCATCCTCACGATGACGATGGTGATGCTTACCGGACTCGCGATGACTCGCGAGCGCGAGCGGGGCACCATCGAGAATCTGCTGGCGACGCCGGTGCGTCCCGTCGAAGTGATGATCGGCAAGATCATGCCCTACGTCTTGATCGGCTATCTGCAATTCGGCGTTATCCTGCTCGCTGCGCTGCTGCTCTTCGCCGTACCGATGGAGGGCAGCTACCTGTTGCTGATGCTGATGATAGGCGTCTTCATGCTGGCCAACCTGGCCGTTGGATTCACCTTCTCGACGTTGGCGAAGAACCAGCTCCAGGCTTTGCAGATGACGTTCTTCTTCTTTCTGCCATCGTTGTTGTTATCCGGTTTCATGTTTCCGTTTCGCGGCATGCCGTTGTGGGCTCAGCGCATCGGCGAGGTGCTGCCACTGACCCACTTCCTGCGCATCGTGAGGGGGATCATGCTCAAGGGAAGCAGCCTGCCGCAGGTGATGTCCGAACTGTGGCCGATGCTCGCTTTCATGATCGTCGCCAGTGCGCTTGCGCTGGTCCGCTACCGGCGCACGCTCGATTGACCTGCGTTGGATGCATCCGCGCCGAGTCGACCATTCCCTTTTACCGACACTATCGCCGGTCAGCGAGCGTGGCTAGAATGGCGCATGGGAACCGAAATTGATCAGACCACGTTCGAAGATGACGATTTCGATCGCTTCGGAGAACGACTGCACGATGAGACCCGGCTGATCCGCGACTGGGCCGACGGCGGCCGGCTGCATGAAGGCGGTTATTCGATCGGTTTCGAGCTCGAGTGCTGGCTGCTCGACCACAACTATGTTCCCACGCCAATAAACGAGTCGTTGCTGCGAAGGCTCGATCACCCGCTGGTCGTGCCCGAACTGTCGCGTTTCAATGTCGAACTGAACAGCGAACCCCTGAGCCTGGCCGGCGATGCACTGCGTCGCGCGCGGGAAGGAATCGAGCAGGTCTGGGCACACTGCAATCTGGTCGCGCATTCGATGGATGCCAACATGGTGATGATCGGTACCCTGCCGACGATCCGCGACAAGGACCTTTCGCTGGCCAATATTTCGCACCTCAAGCGCTACGATGCACTGAATCACGAAGTCCTGCGTCAAAGGGGCGGGCGGCCGATCCGTGTCGTGATCGACGGCGAGGAGCATCTCGATGTCGAACATCACGATGTGATGCTCGAGGCCGCCACCACGTCTTTCCAGGTGCACCTGCAGACGCCTGCCTCGCTCGCTCATCGCTACGCGAACGCGTCGGCGCTGGCATCCGGACCATTGATATCGCTGTCGGGCAATGCGCCGTTCCTTTTCGGCCGAAGGCTCTGGCACGAGACCCGCATTCCGCTGTTCGAGCAATCGGTCGACATGCCGGGCATGCATCCGTCCAGCAAGCGCGTCTGTTTCGGCAACGACTGGGTCCGCCGCTCGGTGATCGACATATTCGAAGAGAATGTGCGCGAGTATCCGACGCTGCTGCCGCTGCTGTTCGATTCCGCGCCCGAAGAGCTTCGCCATCTGCGCCTGCACAATGGCACGATCTGGCGCTGGAACCGTCCTCTGGTAGGCTTCGAAGCGAATGGCACGCCGCATCTCAGGCTGGAGTTCCGGGTGCTGCCAGCCGGCCCCAGCATCCTCGACATGGTTGCCAATGCCGCTTTCTATGTCGGACTGGTCCATGATCTGGTCCATCACGAAGACGACGAAACGCTCGGCATGTCGTTTGCCAAGGTCCGCGAGAACTTCTATCGCGGGGCACGTGACGGCCCGGATGCGCGGCTCCATTGGTGCGGCGACGCGGCTCGCGCCCCTTCCGCACTGCTGATCGAAGAAC
>JBGSTN010000332.1:0-2586 GCA_041736455.1 Burkholderiaceae bacterium
GCCGGCGGCCATCAGGCCGTACAGCGCCGCCACGGAAGCCTTCGCCTGCGCGCGGACGTCCTCATGGATGTCGCTCGCCGCGTCGTGATCGGCCGGATGCGAGGCGCCATGCGGCAACATCATGCCGATGGCTTCGGCGATCGTGCTCATCGTATTGGCGGTGAACATCGCGCCGCACGTGCCGCTGCCCGGCATCACCGCCTTCTCGAGCGCGAGCAGTTCATCGGCGGAGATCCGACCGGCCTCGTTCGCCGCCCGGCCCTCCGCATAGTCCATGATGGTCAGGTTGCGGCCTTTCTTCGCCCATGGCCCGAACGCCACCTGTCCCGGTGAACTCGTACCCGGATAGAGCACCAGGCCGAACGCATTGGTACGCGCGAGCGGCATCAGCGCCGCGGCGCCGGTCTTGTCGCAACCGGAGATCACCAGCATGGCGTTGGCATGGTGCGCATAGTGGCCGATCTCGAAGCAGTCGGCCACCACGTCGCGCGACACCAGGCTGTAGCCGGCATTGGGTGAACCTTGCGTCAATGCATCGGAAACCGCCGGTGCGCCGACGACCAGCCCTTGCCCGCCTCGCTCGCCGACCAACTCGACCAGCAGGTCGGCGATGCGACGCACACGATTGTTGCAGCGATGCGCATTCGTCCACGCACTCGCGATCGTGACGACGGTGTCGAGTCTGCCTGTCCGATCCGGGTCGAAGCCGGCGGCGCGAAGTTCGACCCGTGCTCGGGTCCAGTGTTGGCTGGTGTCGTGAATCATTTCCGCTCCGTTGGAAGACCTGTCGTGAGTTCCGGAAGTATTGCCTGTTCCGGCAGTCATTCCCGTTCATCCGACCCTGCCCGTTCCGAAAATCCGGCCCGTTCGGGAAGATCCGGCCCTTCCGGGAATATCCGGCCCATCCGGGTAAATCCGGCCCATCCGAAAAAATCCGGACTCGCGCGGTCGATGCGACCCTCGCGGATGCCGGGCCGTCTCGGCAGGCTTTGTCCTTTCCGGAAGTATTGCCCGTTCGAGCCGTTCTGTCCGTTCGCGACATACTCCGGCTGGTCGGAATACCCCGACGCGCAGCCGCCGGGGATCGAAACGAAGGAGTGCGCAATGCTTCTCAAAGGCTCGTGCCATTGCGGCAAGATCAGGTTCAAGTTCGACTCGGCCGAGCCCGTCCCGTTCATGCGGTGTTATTGCTCGATCTGTCGAAAGACCGCCGGTACCGGTGGCTTCGCGATCAACCTGGGTGGTGTCGCGCGGAGCATGAGGGTGACCGGCAAGCGATATCTGCGCCTGTACCGCGCTCGTCTGCCCGGAAACGACGGGAGCGGTGAGCAACTCAGCACGGCTCGTCGCTACTTCTGTACGCAGTGCGGCAGTGCGCTCTGGATCTGGGATCCGACATGGCCCGACCTCGTGCATCCTCATGCCGGCGCGATCGATACGCCACTGCCCGTGCCCCCGGAGAACGTTCACTGTCTGGTCGGCTCCAAGGCGCCTTGGGTAAACGTCGAGGGCGGCCGTGACGACCCTCGCCACGAAGGCTATCCGGATGCGTCACTGGCCGATTGGCATCGGCAGAAAGGACTCGCTTCGCCGGTGGACGACAAGGATTGATCCGGATCGTCGCGTGTTGCTGGGCACAGAAAATGCCTGTTTCTTGGGCACAGAAAATGCCGCTTGCCTACGACTTCGCATTGCCCGTCGTTTCGGGCGTAACCGAATCACGGCGCGTTCGAGTTCAGGCGCAGCCGATTCACGTGGGCGACAACGACAGGAGATGATCATGTGGTCAACCATCGATCGGCGTCGTCACAGCGACGCCGCGACTCGGGTCGGGCTCGATACCGTTTCGATTTCTCGCCGCGGGCAGACCCGCCGTGCCGAAACCAGGGCCGGTTTTCCCGGCCTGCGCGCTCCGGAGCCCCGAATTTCCAGCATGTACCCTCGACCTCGGCAGTATCGGCGTCTCGATCCGAACGGCCGCAGCGATTTCGAGCGCTCGTTTCTGGTGTGGGTGGTTTGTCTGGTCGTTGCTGGAGCAAGCATCGTCGGCGTGGCGCGCGCGCAGCATAGTGTCGATGTGCTGCCGGCCTCCACGATCCGGATGATCCAGCATTCGTTGATGCAGGGCGGGTACGACGTCGATTCGACAGACGGGATCTGGGGGCCGAAGACCGCGGCAGCGATGCGCGAATTCCAGAAGACCAGAGGCTTGCCGTCGACCGGCGATCCGGACGAAGAGACGCTCGCAGCGCTTGGTGTGCAGGACAGTGAAACCGCGTCGAGCAGACGTGCTGACAGCCGCTCGGGCAGTGCCGATCAATCCGGTCGGGCGAATGCAACGCCTCGCACGCCGGCCGACCTGGATCGTGAAACGATCATGGCCATCCAGCGCGCGCTCGATGAACAAGGCGTGCGTGCGGGACGACCCGACGGCATATGGGGCGAAAGGACCGAGAGCGCGATCGCGGATCTGCAACGAGCCAATGGCTTGGCGGCTTCGGGGCAGCCCGATGCCCGAACATTGACGCTGCTCGGCCTGTTGCCTGGCCGCGGGCCTGCCGACGGCTCCGCACGGGCAGTGCAGGC
>JBGSTN010000004.1:0-1841 GCA_041736455.1 Burkholderiaceae bacterium
GACGCTGCAGGCTGCTATCACCGGTCAGTTCGCAGGCGAAGCGCTGGCCTGCCAGGACACCCGCGAGCAGTCGCATCGCGGTTCCGGCATTTCCGCAGTCGAGGGCCGTGACGGGAGCCTTCAGACCGTCGATACCGACCCCCTCGATGCGCAGGCGACCGTCGGTCGGCCCGTCGATGCTCACGCCCATCGCCCGAAAGATCTCGCACGTCGATATCGCGTCGGCGCCGGCCAGGAATCCGGTCACCTCGGAGACGCCGTCGGCAAGGGCACCCAGCATCACCGCCCGGTGGGAGATCGACTTGTCGCCGGGCACTCGCAAGCCGCCCGTCAGAGCGGTGCCACCTTTCGCTTCGTACTGCTTCTGTGATGCCGACACAAGTGCTCCAATTCTATTCAGGCGGCATTCGACGACCGGCCGCGGACCCTGGCTGGACATTCTAACGAGGTACTCCCATGACCGATCCGGTTGGATTCGATTGGTTCGATCCGAACAAGACGATGGAGCTGATGGCCGAGCGCCAGAAGATCTACGCCCAGGAAACCGGCGCAGGTGGTGGAGTACGTCAAATCGATCCTGCCCCTGTCGACCACGACAGCCCGATGCCTCGTCTGAGCCCGTACACGCAGCAGTGGTACGACCGGCTGCCGGTGGGTGTTCGACCCGGCATGCTGCGGGCAAAGTTTCCACGCGTCCTGGAGACGTTGCGCGAGAACTGGCCCGTGCCCGCGCAGCTGCAGGCAGAATTCCAGCGGCTGCTGATCGACGATCGCGGCTCGCGCCAGGGCTTCCCGTTTGCGGCCTTGCAGGAACTGCATCGCCTGAACGACTACTATTTCGACGAGCTCAACCCCGAAAGCGCGCGCACCTTGGGTCCGCGCAGCGTTCTGGACGATCAGTCACGCTGAACGACCTCTGGTTCGGGTGAGCCAGGCCTCGCCGAATCGACCAGCCCCTCCCGCGGAAATCAGCCGGTCTTGCCGTTCGTGGCATCGAGTCCGGCACGCCATGCGGATGCGCGCGCGATGAGGTCGGTCAACGCGGTGCGGTCGCCACAGGCGATCACGCGCTGGATCTCTCCGACGGCCGCACTGAATCGATCGATCGACGCCACGGTGTGCTGAGCATTGTCGAGCAGGATGTCGGCCCACAAGGTGGGCGACGACGAGCCGATACGCGTGGTGTCGCGCAATCCTGCCCCGGCCAGTTCCTGCAGCCGTTGTGACCATGGCCCTTCGGCCACGGCCAGGCAGAGTGCGAACACGATTGCATGCGGGGCATGCGAATAGTCGGCGAACATCGCATCGTGCTCGTCGGGATCGACGACACTGGCGCGCGCACCGAGTCGCTCGACGAATCGCGTCAGTATCGGCAGGTGCGTTCGATGCCGTGGATCGGCCGGGCAGAACAACCAGCGTTTGTCCTCGAACAGTCCGGCACGCGCTGCCTGCGGCCCCGATCGCTCGGAGCCGGCGATCGGATGTCCCGGCACGAACCGGCTGAACGCCCCGCCCAGATGAGTCCGCGCACTGGTGATCATCGAGACCTTGGTACTGCCGCAATCGGTGACGATCGCCTTGGCCGACAGCGCCGGCGCCAGTTCGGCGAAGATCTGGTCGGCAATGCTGACCGGGGTGGCGACGACGACCAGATCCGCATCGTGGACGGCCTCGGCGATCGTCCGTGCATGAGAATCGATCAGGCCGAGCCCGAGTGCGACATCGCCATGGTCGTGCGATGCGACACCGACCACGTGAGAGGCCGCGCCCGACCGGCGAGCGGCCAGAGCAACCGAACCGCCGATAAGGCCCAGCCCGACGACGGCAAGACGATCGACGAC
>JBGSTN010000019.1:0-9232 GCA_041736455.1 Burkholderiaceae bacterium
GGGCTTGCCCACGAGCGGGGCCACCGTGCTGCGAGAGGTGCGACGGGCCGGCGTCGGCGAGAGCGAGACGCCTCCTCGAGTGGTCGGCATCGACGACTGGGCGATCGCACGAGGACACCGGTATGGCACGATCGTCGTCGACCTTGATCGCCGCGCGCCAATCGATGTCTTCGAAGGTCGGGAAACAACCTCGGTGGCGGATTGCTTGCGCCAAGCCCACCATTTAGGTCGTTGCTCGAGACCGTGCCGGTGCCTACTCCGAAGCGGTCGAGATCGCGCTTCCGGCTGCCCGGCAAGTGGCTGACCGCTGGCATCTGCTGGGCAATCTTCGCGACAACGTCGAGAGCATGCTGCATCGAATCGGACCGCAGCTCCGGCAGGCGGCCCAGCAGGTGGAATTCAACACCGTCCCGATGGGGCGGCAAGGTCTGCTATCCCGCACAGCGTTTCGCAACTGGCAGCGCTTGAGCGAGGATCGGCGAGCGGCTCGGCTGGCTCTGTACGAGAAAGTCATGGAGCTACATGGGCAAGGCCACAAAATGAAGCCCATCGCGCGCACCTTCGGGATCAGCCAGCCGACGGTACGCAAGTTCATTTTCGCGGGGAGTTTTCCGGAACGCGCCCCGCGAGCTCGCGGACCAACCCCGCTCGATGAGCACCGAGAGTTCATCGAGGCGCGAATCGGAAACGGCTGCCGCTGTCCCGCACAGATATGGCATGAGATTCGACCTAGCGGCTACACAGGAAGCCGCTCAGCCGCGCGCGACTTAGTGGCGCGCCTGCTATCGCCTCCGGGCGAAGATCCGATTGTTCGGCCTGTGCTGCGAACGGTGCCCATCCCGTCCGCGCGACGCATGTTTGGATGGCTTGCCGGATGGACGAAGCTCAACCCTGAAGAACCTTGGAGTGTCGAGCATGATCGCTTCGTGAAGGTGCTGTGTGAGATCGAACCATCGGTCGCTGAGGTGCGCAGCCTGACGCGACAGTTTCTGGGCGTCATGCACCGTCGTCCCAGAGAGTTCGACCGCTGGCTTCAACGGCTTGAGCGCTGCAGCGTGAAAGAACGCCAACGCTTCGCCAAGAGCCTGCGCGCTGATTCACCGGCGGTACGTGCGGCCTTCACGCTGCCGTGGAGCAATGGCCAGACCGAAGGTCATGTCAATCGTCTCAAGTTTCTGAAACGTCAGATGTGCGGGCGCACCAGTGTCGAACTTCTGCGCCTGCGCGTTTTGAATCCGAACTGAGCGGCTGCCCGCCGCCGGCGCGGTAGCGCATCTAAATGCAGACGAATCAGCACGCCGAAGAACGGCTGCCTGTCACTCGTGCCGCAGGCACGAGCCTAGCGATCGGGCTACGAAGCATCAAGGGACCTCGCGGGCCGGCCACATCCCACGGACGGCACAAGGCTTCATGATGTAGCGTCACACAAAGTGAGGAAGACCCAGATTTACTGTGTTCTACGCGTCCGCTCGCTCGTCGTCGAGCCGGGCATGCTGCGCACGGATTTTCTCGATCCCAATCCCGCTCGCAACGGCGATATTCCGGTCGCTGACTACGCACAGGCCGCGACCGAGTTCGAGTCGTATATTGCCGGCGCCAACCATCAGCATGCGAACGACCCGGCGGATCTGGCAGCTCATATCGTCACGCTGGTCAGTGGCTCGACTGTTCCTGCGCGCTTTCTTTTCGGAGCGGACACACAGGACCGGGTAGCGCAGAAGCTTGTGCGCCTGCAGGCGGACTTGGAACAATCAGCGGCGCTTGCAGCGGCGGCGGATTGACGCGCATTTCCGGCAGGCAGCGGCAACTAGTCATCTTCCCTGACGCGCTTCAAAATCCCAGCGCGCTCTAGTACGTATTATCTAGTAAGTATCGGAAAAAGGAGATAAAGGTGACCGAGAAGACTTTCCAGTGTGGCCTGGAAGCCGTTCTTGCCATCCTTGGTGGCAAGTGGAAACTGCTCATCGCTTATCATCTGGCCAGCGGGCCCAAGCGCACCGGCCAACTTCGCAGGCTTGTCTCCAATGCAAGCGAGAAAATGCTGATCCAGCATCTCAAAGAACTGACGGACGATGGGGTCATTCGCCGTATCGATCTCCAGAAGGTGCCGCCACATGTCGAGTACGAGTTGACCGACTTCGGTCGTAGTCTGGCCCAGACCCTCGCGCCGCTATGCGAATGGGGAACCCATCACAACGCCGAAGTCGCGATGATCGTGAGCAAGCGGGAAAACGGAGCGAAGGTTGTCTAGCGGGCCTTGCCGACATGCCGTCCGTTCGAAAGGAAGGATCGAATGGCAGACAGAGCCGGAGACCTGCCCGGCACTGAGTTGTTTCCGCACCGAATGATGTGCCCTTAAGAAATCCCAAAGGGAATCAGGCGTTGTGGGCGCTTAGTTGCTCAATCCACATCGACCGCATGTTGTAGCAGTGGAAGGCCTTGACTTTGCCATCCTCAACGACAAACACGTCACAGCATGGAACGTCGAATCGCTTGCCCGTGGCGGGCAGGACATCGCCACCAGGCAACATGAAATCGCCTTGGTGGGTGCCTTGCAGCCTGAGTTCGACAACCACGACACCATCCTGTGCTGAATGCACCTTCAGCAATTCCCGATGAAAGTCGGGGAACGGTCTGCCGATAGCTTCCATCGGTTGACGCACCTCTGCGCCTGTCCATTTCAGTCCCGACGGCACGTCCAGGAAGTAACCATCTTCTGCAAAGAGGGAGACAAACTTGTCCAGGTCGAGATTGCTGGCCTCGGCGGCCGCATAGACTTCTCTTACGACTTTTTCGTTCGTCGGCATTTTGCTTCTCCTTACGGTTCTGCGCCGTGCAGTGATATTGCGGTTAGTTCTAGAACTGAGCTGTTTCCACCTAGGTCTGAACCGTTCATAGGCCGGCGATCATCGATCGTTTTGCGCGTCGACGCCGTCGTTCAACTCAGGTCAGGTAAAACCTTTTGTCCTTCAAGTACCCACTGTTTGGTAAGTGGCCTATTCAGACGGTCAAGACGATCACGCCGAGTTTCCGCGTCGGGTGGCAACGATCGTCGCCGTTCCTTTGTCGTAGTGGAGCCCGCATATCGATTGAAGTGGACGCGCCTGGCTTCACCGCGACAGCCCGCTCGCGGATCGCGGAGGCCGGAGCTGGCACGACCAGCCGAAGAGCTCCGCGAGGGCGCTATCGTGGCAATGCTGCAATTGCTACTCGGCTTCGGCCCAGTGAGGAAACGTTACGTACGCGGTCAGAGCGCCTTCCGCATGGGAACGAATAACCACGGCGTTGCCCTTCGGCATGTAAATGATCTCGCGAGGACCCGCGGTCAGCGTCTCCCCGTCGGCTTCAACTGAAACCCTCCCTTCTAAAACCACCATCACGTCATCGACGACGATATCGGTTTCAAGGACTTGGTCGGGGCCGTACCGCCCATACCCGATGGTGATCGGACCCCCTTGTCGTTGATCGGCCAGATTCGCAGCAAAGATGTCAGCATTCTGTCCGGGCGAGCGTTCGAACATGGCATCCGCCAATTCATATCTGATGACTTTCATCACTTTCCTTTCCAGAGTTTTCATACAACCAAAGAACCAACCAGTTCGAGATCAAGCCCGCACGAGCTTACGTCGGCGAACAAGGCAGTGGCCTCAGGCCTGCTGCTATGGTGAGCAAAACCTCCTGGCTGAAGAGCAGCATTGGGTGAGCATTCGTATGCGGCGCCACGCCTGCTGCAAACAAATCCGAAGGTGATAGGGGTCGCCCGTCAATTGCACCCGGCAACGTTGGCTCGGCGATCATCGACGGTCCTTCGCTTCGGCATCGTTCTCGGACTAATTTAGGATCGGCAAGACGTTTGTTCAAGTACTGACTACTTGGTAAGTATCTAAACTCTTGGATCGACACGCCGAGACGAGTACATCGTGTGGAGCGGTACAATCCGCGCCATGATTTGGCCGTACGCGGAGACTTCATATCGATCAAACGCAAGGTTGTCCCTGCCTCGATTCGACGTACACCAACCTGCGCCGCTTCCAGGTCCGCCTCTGCTGCGGCTGGGGACCATCGCTGCTCAATGATTGGCAGCTTCAGCTTTTTTGTCCACCCTCGGCGGACATCTCGAGTCAGCAATTCGACGTGTCGATACCCACTAGACACGAGCCTGTGCTTGAGCGTTCCTGCTCATGCCGACCGTCCGGTAAAAGTGGAGGGCCGTTCACCCGGTTGGTTGTCATCGCCATTCGATGATGCGCTAAGAACAGTCAAGCTATCGAGCAGTCCTGGAGGCTTTGTTTTTGGCATCTCTTGCTATCTGCGCCAGCGTCGTGGCAGCGTACTTCGCGGCAAGATGGCTCTCTGCAGCAGCATGCGACTTTTCAAGCACCGAATTGGATGCGCGCTCGACTGGGCAACCAGGATGATCTCGCGAGGTAGGAGCAGCGAGGATAGGTCCCTTTGTTAGAGCACGCTGAACGTCAAGCACCGTGATTTTGTCGAGCGACCGGCACAGTTTCCATCCGCCTCCTCGGCCGCCTTCGGATTCGACTATCCCATGTTCACGCAGTGCCCCGAGCGTACGGCGCACAACAACAGGGTTTGTGTTGAGCATCTGCGCAATCCGTTCTGACGTTTCCCTGCCATCGAGTAGTCCCATGTGAACTAGCACATGCAGCATTCTGGCGAGCCGACCGTCGATCGTCATCGTATACCTTTCTGCAACAGTAGAAGTTTCGTTATCATGGCACTCGATCGTTAGCGTAACTATCGTTGTTACATAATAGAACGAGCGTATAGGCGGCGCCGTCAGCTTTTCGAGGTTTCGCCGTTCGTGATTGTCTTTCCATCAATTGCCATGCCAGCAAATCAGGAGGCCCCGGTGAAAGAGAAAGTTATTCAGACCCGCACGATTACGATGAGCATCCTCGAAGCCGGTCAGGGCCCATCAGTTCTACTCTGCCACGGCTTCCCGCAGACCAAGTACGCCTGGAGACAGCAGATCAATGCACTTGCACAAGCGGGTTACCGCGCTGTTGCGCTGGATATGAGGGGTTATGGCAGTACCGACAGACCTGAGCAGCTGGATCAATACACGGTCTTTCATGCAGTTGGCGACTTGGTGGCACTTCTTGATGCCCTTGGGGAGCAACAGGCTGTCGTCGTCGGCCACGATTGGGGTGCAACCATTGCATGGCAAGCCGCGCTGTTGCGTCCAGACCGCTTCCGTGCTGTCGTCGCACTTGGCGTTCCGATGATGGGACACCCGCCCGTGCCACCAACGAAGATTTTCCCGCAGACCGAAGAAGCACTTTTCTATGCGTTGTATTTTCAAGAACCGAATCTCGCCGAGCAGGAGTTTGGCCGCGATGTGAGCTTGACTCTTCGCAAGCTCGTCTTCGCAGCAAGTGGAGAAGCGGGTCCTCGCAGGCCGGGCGATGACACACCCAATCCATTCGGAATGGTCGCGAGGAGCACCGGGCTGCTGGCAAACCTACCGACCCCCGTCACGCTACCGGAATGGCTACCTGAAAAAGAATTCGACCAACTGGTCAGAGCCTTCGAGTTGTCAGGCTTCACCGGAGGATTGAACTACTACCGCAATCTTGATCGAAACTGGGAACTGCAGCAAGGCTGCGTAGGCCAACGCGTTCATGTGCCCGCACTTTTCATGATCGGCGAGCGTGATACTGGCCTCAGCATACCCGGTATGGATCAGATCATCGCGGCAATGCCGACCTTGGTTTCCGACCTGCGTGGCTCCCACTTTCTTAAAGACGCGGGCCATTGGCTCAAGCAAGAGCGAGCGACCGAAGTATCGGAGCTAACGATCAAGTTTTTGAGCGAGCTTTAGACGTCCCGAGTCGCATTGCTTTTGGACGATGCCAGACGAATCGACCGGGTAGTTGTGGCTCAGGGTAACCTGCCGCAGCCGCATGATTACACGGTAGAAACGCATCAA
The DNA here is from genome assembly GCA_041736455.1 of Burkholderiaceae bacterium. Lineage (GTDB taxonomy): Bacteria > Pseudomonadota > Gammaproteobacteria > Burkholderiales > Burkholderiaceae_E > JAUIAI01. The sequence goes on from JBGSTN010000019.1 coordinate 5,954, forward strand.
TTCGCTCATGACTTGCCATGCCGTAGAGGAAAGTGATTCTGTCTCGGTCGTGCCGATAAAAGTGTCACCGTGGCGGCGAAGCCGCGGGGCGACGCTGCCCCATCGGCATCCGACGAACGGCCGTCGACAATGCGTGCACACGAAGGGCGCGTCAAGCGTGTGCGTGCCGAGCCTGAAGTCGCTGAATTGCCCGCAGCTGCGGCAGGCCTCGTCGAGCCAGATACCGCGGGTAGGAAGCGACGCCTCCAAAACTGGTGCACGATTCCGTGAAAGCTGCGCCGCATTCTGTCAATGGGAGTGATCCAAACCGTGGGAGGCCCTTATTGTCGGAATTCACAGCCCCTGGAGCGCGTGTCAGCAGACTGTCGAGTGGGATGCGGCCCCTAGCTCGGCCGGATCAGGTCTTTCGGCTGACCGAGCGCGCCCGGGTGCCAGCGGCGGCGCTGTGCGGGCCGACATCGGCTACGCTGGCGTTATTGCTAAGTGATTGGAGTTGCCATGCGACTGATCATCGAAGCCCGCCTCGAGAGCGCGCACACTGAATCTACGTCGGCTGACACGAAGATCATCGCCGTGGTGGAGCGGCAGGACCGGAGCGTTGCCGACTTTGGCCTGTCGCTTGCCGAAGGCCGCGCGCTGCTCGCCGAAGTTCAATCGGTACTGGTATCCCAACAAACCTCTGGCTGGATGGCGGGCCAACGGATCTGCAGCCACTGCGGCTCGCTGTTAGCAAACAAGGACAGCCGCACGATCGTCTTGCGCACGGTGTTTGGAAAGGTCGAAGTGCCGAGCCCGCGGTTAAAGCGATGCCCTTGCACCGCCAAGCAGGGAGAACTTCGCCGCACCGTGAGTCCGCTGTGCAGCGCCGTTCGCCAGCGAGTCACTGCGGAGTTCGAATACCTCCAGGCCAAGTGGGCCGCCCATCTGCCCTATCGGCAGGCCACAGAGCTTCTTCAAGAGGTCCTTCCACTGGATAAAGGAATCTCCTTGAGCAGCACTCGACGCAGAGTCCTCGCCGTCGGCAAAGCGCTCGATGCGCTGCTGGCAAGGCCAGGCTATGAGCACTCGACGTTGTACTGGAACCTGCGCCGCCTGTACTTCTATATCGACAACAATATCCGAACGCTCGTGAACTATGGCGCGCGACATCGCAAGGGGCTGCCGATCAGCAGCAGCATTGCAGAGTCGGCCATGAACCAACTGGTCAGCCATCGCATGGCGAAGAAACAGCAAATGCGCTTGACTGACGAGGGAGCGCACTGCCTGGCGCAGTTCAGAGACGCCGTTCTCAACGGCGAATTCTCGGTGCGTCGACTTGCGTCATTGGCGAAGAGGCCGGCAGCAAATTCAACCTTTTTGCGCGAGGCAGCGTGATTCACGCCTCCCACAGTTTGGATCACTCTCCCCGAAGTTTGTGCCCGCCGTCAATGGTCCGCTTATCCCGCCGTGACCGTCACCGTTCGCTCGACGCTGCCGCCATTCTCGGACCAGATCCGGAATCGAATGCTCTTCGTCCCCGACGTCGTCGCTCGAAAGGTCCATTGCGCGGTGCGCGTATCTGCCAGGACGATGTTGCCAAGGCTGAACTCGTCGTCGGTGAAGCTCATCGAGATGCCGTCTTCGCGCGTGGTGGACACGCCGTCGAAGGCGACGCCGCCCGGCAGCGAGCTAACTTCAATGTGCACGCCCGAAGCGACGTAGGCACGGGTGCCGACGCTGGTGTTCACGGCGAAGGTCGCGCCCACGGCCGGGCTCGTCGTGCTCGGCGTGGCGGTGAAGTCCATGGTCGGGGTCGGATCTCCCTGGATCACCGTGGCCGACAGCGCTGCAGGCAAGCCCGACGACGGCGCATCCCAGTTGACGATCTTGAGTCGGTAGGTGCCGGCCGGCGGGTTGTTGATGATCAGGTACTCGACATTGTCGTCCCACGACTGAGAGGCCCATTCGCCGCACTGGCCCTTGCTGTCGGGCGTGCAGTCGGCATTGCGGTCGACCCACAGGTCCAGGTCGTACTGTACCGCCTTGCTTGCACCCGAGCTGGCGTTGTCTTCGTCCCAGGTCATGACGACGACGAGACGGTCGGTGCCCGAAGGCACCGTGATGTCGCGAAAGCCCCAGGTGGTGTTGGTGATGGTGCGTGCCGCCCAGTGTCCGGTCCAGCCATTCGCGCCAGGCCGGGCCCAGTGCGCAACGTAGGTGGACGCCCTGCCCAGTCCGTAGGTGTTGCGCCCACCGATGTTGTTGTTCGCAGGGGTGACGTCGTCGTCGTGCAGAATGCTCGACGCCATCAAGTGAGCACGCAGCAGATGCGGACGATTCTCGAAAGACGCATAGTGCTGGCGCAGCGTCGCCGCAATACCGGCAATGTGGGGTGCCGCCATACTGGTGCCGGTCATCGAGCGGTAGGCGTCGCTGGTACCGGCATTGGTCGACATGATACCGGTACCCGTTGCGACCAGATCAGGTTTCATCCGCCCGTCGCCGGTCGGGCCTCGGCTGCTGCCGGTATTGATATCGCCGATGGTGTTGAGGCCCTTGTCGAGCACGTTGCCTACGGTAAGGGCATTCTTAGCGTCGCCGGGACTGCCGACCGTGCCAGCGCCGCTGCCACTGTTGCCGGCGGAGATCACGTACAGCTGCCGATGGTCCCAGGTCTTCGCGTCGAGCTTGCGTGACAGCGACCCGGTACCGTTGCCGCCGACCGCATTGGTGCCGCCGCTGAAATTGACCACGTGGGGTCGCCCGCTGTCACAAGCGCTCGCGTCGTCCATGTAATCGAGCGCGTTGCTCACCCAGGACGAAGAAAAGCTGTTGGTGCTGTCCATCGTTTTGGCGGCCCGGATGCGCCGGTTCGCGCTGTTGCCGATGCCTGGCGCCGCACCCCGGTAGCGGGAATCCCCGATGCCCGCGGCCATGATGGTGCCGAGCACATGCGTACCGTGGTCGTGTTGGTCGTTCCAGACGCTGGCCGCGTCGGTCGTGAAATTGCGACCACAACCCCACTTGTTGAGATCGACGTGCGGCGTCGCGGCGGCGCTGCCCAGCATGAAGCCGCTGTCCATGATCCCGAGCAACGTGGTGCTGCCATCGAAATTGGTCCCGCCACCACCGGTGCGGATGTAGTCGATGCCCATCACCGCCATGCTTTGATCGTGATGGCCCTGGCCGACCTCGTCGAGCTCGATGAAGAGCACGAAATCGTGCTCGGCCAGCCGCTCGAGCTGGTCGATCGACACCACGGCCGAGTAAGCATCCAGGTCGGCATCGAAGCGGCCGAGC
>JBGSTN010000068.1:0-12430 GCA_041736455.1 Burkholderiaceae bacterium
CGTCGGCGCCGCGGTGACGCGCCATTTCGCGGCGTTGCCAGACTGGCAGGTCGTCGCGGTGTCGCGCCGGCCCGCCGCGTTGCCCGACGGCGTGCGTCACGTCTCGCTCGATGTCATGGATGCGGCCGCCTGTCGACTGGCAATGGCGAATCTTGGCGACACGACCCATCTCTTCTATGCGGCACTCTACGAGAAGCCCGATCTGGTCGCCGGCTGGCGCGATCCCGAACAGATGTCGGTCAACGAGACCATGCTGCGCAATGTCCTCGATGCGCTGGAAGCCTCCGCGCCCGGGCTGCGTCACGTCACGATCCTGCAGGGGACGAAGGCCTATGGCGGGCATGTCGAACCGGCGCCCGTGCCGTGCAAGGAACATTGGCCACGCCATCCGCACGAGAATTTCTACTGGCTGCAGGAAGATCTGTTGCGCGAGCGCCAGCCGCGCGCAGGCTGGACATTCTCGATCCTGCGGCCGCAGATCGTGTTCGGCTATGCGGTCTCGAGTCCGATGAACGTGATCGCGGCAATCGGTGCCTATGCAGCGGTCATGCGGGAACTGGGCGAACCCCTGTCGTATCCGGGGGGCGAACGCTATGTGAATGCCGCAAGCGACAGTCGCCTCATTGCGCAGGTCGCCGAATTCGTCGCCACCCACGAGATCGCGGCCAATGAAACCTACAACGTCGTCAACGGCGATGTGATCGTCTGGCAGGATCTATGGGCTTCGATTTCGAATCGCTTCGGCATGGCCGTCGGTCGACCGCGTGCGATGTCGCTGGCCGACGAGATGCCGGAACTCGAGTCGGTCTGGTCGCGCGTGGTGACGCGCCACGACCTCAGGGCGCCGACGCTGGCCGGATTGATCGGCAGTTCGTGGCAGTTCACCGACCGGTTGTTCGCGCACGGCGCCTACCAGATCGCCGATTCGGTCCTCAGCGGCATCAAGCTGCGCCAGCATGGATTTACCGGATGCTTCGACAGCGAAGACTCGATCCATCACTGGCTCGAAGCGATGCAGTCCGAACGCCTGCTACCGCGCTGAAGGCGCCATCGCCTGCAATCCGTCGGCGGGTTATCCTTGACCAATGACGATTTCCGCAAAACGGGTCACCCTCATCGGCGCGCCCACCGACATCGGGGCCAGTGTCCGCGGCGCCGGCATGGCTCCCGAGGCGTTTCGAGTCGCGGGCCTGGTCGAAGCGCTCACGCGCCATGGCTTGCACGTCGAGGATCTCGGTAACCTGCCGGGCCCGGTGAATCCCTGGCGTGCCGCGGAATCGGGCTTTCGCCATCTGCAGGAATGCACCGAGTGGAACCGTCTGGTGCACGACGCGGTATTGCAGACTCTGCGCCAGGATCAGTTGCCGATCGTAATGGGCGGCGATCACAGTCTGGGCATCGGTTCGATCAGTGCGGTGGCCCGCTACTGCCGCGAAACGAGTCGACGGCTGCACGTGATCTGGCTCGATGCGCATGCGGACTGCAACACGCCCGAGATCACCCCGAGCGGCAATCTGCACGGAATGTCGGTTGCCTGTCTGTTCGGGCTCGGACCGGCAGAGTTGATCGACCTGGCCGGTCACAGGCCGACGCTGAAGCCCGATCAATTCCGACAGATCGGCATTCGCTGTGTCGACGAGCGCGAGAAGGAACTCGTTCATCGTCTCGGGCTCGAGGTCTACGACATGCGCAGGGTCGACGAACATGGGATGCGCGATGTCGTCGAGATGGCGTTGGCCGGTGTCGATGAAGACACGCATCTTCATGTCAGTTTCGACGTGGATTTCCTCGATCCGGAGATCGCGCCCGGCGTCGGTACCGGCGTTCAGGGCGGGCCGACCTATCGTGAAGCGCAGTTGTGCATGGAGATGATCGCCGATAGTGGTCGGCTCGCTTCACTGGATCTGATGGAACTGAACCCGTCCCTCGACGTGCGCAATCGGACTGCGATGCTGATGGTCGATCTGACCGAGAGTCTATTCGGGAAAAGCACGTTGATGCGGCGAGGCTGATACGCCTAGCGATCGGGACCAGTGATCGTCGCCGCAAGACCCTGCTCGTCAAGCGGTTTGCGGCGGTGAATTGACGCAAGGAACCGGACCATCCGTTTCACGCAGACGGATGACCTCGATCTTCGGGATCCGCGGGTTCGAGAATGGCCGCATACGACGCGAGATTGCTGACGTAGCAGGGGCAGGCGGCGGCTTCGAGACCGCGCCGGTCGAGGATCGTGATCTCGCCGCGCGTGTATTCGATCAGGCCGTTGCGCCGCAGCGAGGAGGCCGCGCCCGTCACGCCGACTCGGCGAACGCCCAGCATATAGGCGAGAAATTCGTGGGTAACATGAAATTGGTCGGCATGCGCGCGGTCCTGTGTCATCAGCAACCACCGTGCGAGGCGTGGACCGATCCGGTGGAAGCGAAGGCAGGCCGCTGATGTGGCCATCTCGGCCATCATCACATAGAGATACCGATTGATGAGGCGTCGCAGCGGCGCGCTGTGCAGCAACTCGGTTCGGAACGCACTGGACTTGATCTGCAGCGCTTCTCCCGAGCCCTGCACCAGAGCCATCAGCGGTGTGGGCAGCAAGCCCAATGCAAGATGGGCGCCGAGCATTCCCTCGCGACCCACCATGCCGACTTCGATGCCGGCATGTCCGTCGACCGCGCTGACGAGGGAGATGAATCCATCGGTGGGAAAGAAGACATGGCGCGTCACCTTGCCACGTTCATAGAGCACCTCCGACAACTCGAGCTGGATCGGCTTGCAGACGTCGCGCAGCCGCGCCTGGTCTGTACGCGGCAGCAACTCGATCAGGCGATTCTCTGACATAGTGAATCCTCGGGGCGCGCCGGCTCCAGTGGTCTCCTCTGTTCGTGCCGCGCTGCCCGGACCGGTAGGCAGTGCCTGGTCACTCGATGGATCAGTGGCCGTTCGTGATGTCGACGCCGATACGGGTGTCGTCAACGACTGGTTCCTGTTCGAGTGTTGTGATGATTTCCTGCGCCATCTGCCAATGGTGTTTCATGAAGACGAATCCTGGCAGTTGAAAACGAGCCGAGCATGCGCGTCCCGGGACCGGCGATCTGTGCGGCGGCGAACTTAGCGGCCGCTCGCGGACACGCCATAGCCGATCCGCGCCGTCCGATCGTCACACGCTGTTATGTGCGGTATCGAACGGAATTGCGAGTCTTCCGTGGCGATACTGCATCGACGCTGCGCCGTCGAAATCGCCGGATATCCCGACACACGCAGCGCGACCGAGGGGTCATCGAACGCCAGCCATCAACACTCATTCGATTCTGGAGAACGACCATGGAAAACCAGATTTCCCGCTTCCATGTCCTGGACACCGACATGGACGCCGAGGACGCGATCCTTGCGTTGAATCAAGCATCGTTCGACACGCGACACGTTTCGCTGATCACTCAGGGCTATCGCGTCGAAGATCGTGTCGGGCGCATTTCCCCTGGCCGTGATCGAATGAAGTCCTGGGCCGGGACCTGGGGTCTGTTGCTGCCGCCGGCGTCGTTCGTTTTGCCGGGATTGGGATTGGTCGCCGTGGCAGGCCCATTGACGGCGAGTCTGGTCTGCGCCATCGAGTCGTCCTTCGCCATTGGGGACATCGGCGTGCTGGCGGCAGCCCTTGTCGAGGTCGGTGCGCCATTGGACGAAGTGATCGAGTACGAAATGGCACTGCAGGCCAACAAGTTTCTGCTGGTGGTCCATGGTGATCCGCTCGATGTCGCCAAGGCCTCGGCGGTGATCTCCGGCAATGGCAATCTGGCGGCCGCGTAGGCGTCGTCGGTTGCCCCGCTTCCGAGCCTTACTGCTCGACACGCCCGTTGATTCTCCCGGGTACTTGGTGCGCTAGCGCACCAAGGTCATGTATGCTGCAGCAAGTTGAACTCGCAAAACATGGCTACCTACTCTCCTTGCTGTTCTCATCGTTGCATACGGGCAATTGCGTGAAACGTTCCGTGAAGTCGCGTAACGCCGATCCCAGGGCAAACCACTTGCTGGCGGTGCTGCCACCGGCAGAGTGGGACCGGTGGTCGCCGTTCCTGGAGCAGGTGGATCTCGCGCTGGGCGACGTGCTCCACGAATCCGGCGCGAAGATGAATTACGTCTACTTTCCGACCACGGCGATCATCTCGCTGTTGTACGTCCTCGAAAGCGGCGCGTCGGCCGAGATCGCGGTGGTCGGCAACGAGGGCATCGTCGGCATCTCGCTGTTCATGGGCGGTGGCTCGACACCCAGCCGCGCCGTCGTGCAAAGTGCCGGCGTCGCCTTTCGTCTGAAGGCGAAGGTCCTGAAAGACGAGTTCAATCGCTCCGGTCCGGTACTGCATCTGCTGCTGCGATATACGCAGGCATTGATCACCCAGATGGCGCAGACCGCGGTATGCAACCGGCATCACTCGATCGATCAGCAACTGTGCCGCTGGTTGTTGTTGAGTCTCGATCGGCTCCAGGGCGACCACCTGGTGATGACCCAGGAGCTGATTGCGAACATGCTGGGCGTGCGGCGAGAAGGCGTGACCGAAGCGGCGCTCAAGCTGCAGCATTCCGGCCTGATCAACTATTCACGAGGCCGGATCACGGTGGTCGACCGACCCGGGCTGGAAGCGCGTACCTGCGAATGCTACGCCGTCGTGAACAAGGAATACGCGCGCCTGCTGCCGCCACGACTGGCGAACTAGCGAAAGAACCCGTCGGAACGGACTCGGTGCGCTGCGATTCAACGGTCGCCGCCACGACGGTTGGTGCGCTACCGAACGGACGCGCATTCCACCACACACTACCCTGCGACCAGACCCGCCGCGTTCGCGGCCCGGGCGCGTGTGTCCCCGTGGGAGAAAGGCCGAATCAGGAAACCGCTTTCCGTCGTGCTCTCCCATCGGGCAACTGCTCGAAGGTCAATCACTGGGAGATCCTCCATGAACATCAATAAACGCGTTGCCGCCACATTGGTCGTTTTGTTTGTCGCGATCACGCTCGGTTGCGCATCGACGAAGAGCAGCGAGGGCACCGGCGAGTACGTCGATGACGCTGTGATCACCACGAAGGTCAAGGCTGCGATCCTCAGTGAACCCGGCCTCAAGGTTTCCGAGATCAATGTCGAGACCTTCAAGGGTGTTGTCCAGCTGAGTGGCTTCGTCGGGTCCAAGTCGAGTGAGCAGAAAGCGGTGGAGCTGGCTCGTGCCGTGCCCGGCGTCACGTCGGTCAAGGACGACATGCTCGTGAAGTAAGGCCGTGTTGTTTCGAAGGTTGAGGAAGCGGGCGGCGAATCCTCCGACGGCCGAAGAGGCGCCGCTGCGCTCTGCACTGTTCAGTGCCGAGCAGATGCGCGAGCATGGCAAGACGCTTGCCGCGACCCACCAGCTGGGTACCGACCGGTTCGTCGATTCGCTGTTGCCACGGCTCGCGTCGAACGAGACGGCATTGGCACAAGTCTGCGCACAGCTGACCGAAGCCGTCGCGAAGAATCGACCGATCGCACCGGCGGGTGAATGGTTGCTCGACAATTTCTATCTGCTCGAGGAACAGATTCGCACGGCCAAGGCGCATCTGCCGAAGGGATACAGTCGCGAATTGCCACGGCTTGCGGCTGGGCAGTCGCGTCAGCTTCCGCGCGTCTACGATCTGGCGCTCGAGGCGGTCGCGCACGGCGATGGTCGCATCGATCTGGAAGGGCTGTCGCGATTCGTCAGTGCATACCAGTGCGTTCGCCAACTCGATCTGGGCGAGCTATGGGCGATTCCCATCATGCTGCGCCTGGCCCTGATCGAGAATCTGCGCCGCATCGCCGTGCGCGTCGGTGCTGCGAAGGCTGACCGGGATCTTGCCGACTCGTGGGCCGATCGGATGAGCGACGCGGCCGAGAACGATCCCAAAGGGCTGATCATCGTGATCGCCGACATGGCGCGATCGTATCCGACCATGACGACGGCCTTCGTCGCGGAGTTCGATCGACGTCTGCGGGGCCAGGGACCCGCGCTGGCTCTGCCGCTGACCTGGATGGAACAGCTGCTGTCGGAATCCCACCTGACGATCACGCAGCTGGTTCACGCTGAGAATCAGCAACAGGCAGCCGACCAGGTATCGGTCAGCAACAGTATCGGCAGCCTGCGCTTCGTGTCCGGCATGGACTGGAGCGTGTTCGTCGAATCGATGAGCGCGGTCGAGCTTACGCTGCGTGAGGATCCGTGCCACGCCTACGGCGCGATGGATGTCGCGACGCGCGACCACTATCGGCATGTCGTCGAACGGCTCGCACGCCGGCACGGCCTGGAGGAATTGACCGTTGCGCAGCACGCGATACGCCTGTCGGCCGCGAGTCCCGACGCGGGCGGACGCGAGTCGCACGTCGGTTACTACCTGATCGACAAGGGGTTGCCGGCGCTCGAGCGATCGCTGAGGGTCGCACCAGGTCTCCTGACCCGGCTCCACGGGCGGCGGCAGGGTCGTTTCCCGCTGTCCGTCTATCTGGGCGCCATCGCCGTGATGACAGTGGTCGGCGGCCTCGCCCTCATGCGTGAATCGATCGATGGCGATCCGGCCGATTGGCCGCTCGCGCTGATCGTCATGCTCGTCATGCCGGTGCTGGTCGCGAGCAGCCAGGCGGCATCGGTCGTGATCAATTGGGTGGCGAGCCTGCTCGTCCTGCCTCGCGCGTTACCGAAGATGGATTTCTCCGCAGGCATTCCGGAGCAGTCGAGAACCCTGGTCGCGATTCCGAGCATGGTGAGCAGCGAGCGCAATGTCGAGGCACTGATCGATGCGCTGGAAGTCCGTTATCTGGCCAATCGGGATCCGAACCTGCATTTCGCGTTGCTGACGGATTGCCAGGACGCCGACCAGGAAAACCTCCCGCAGGACGACGCGTTGATCGCGCTGCTCGAGGTCCGCATCGCGACGCTGAACCAGACGCATGCAAACGGGCAGCCCTCGCTGTTCTTTCTCTTTCATCGCCCACGGCGCTGGAATGCAAGCGAAGGCGTATGGATGGGTCATGAACGCAAGCGCGGCAAACTGCACGATCTGAACGCGGTGCTGCGGCACGGTCGTTCGGCGCAGTTTTCGCGCATCGTCGGCGACCTGAGCGCATTGCACGGCACCAGATACGTGATCACCCTCGACGCCGACACGCAATTGCCTCGCGACAGCGCACGCCAGCTGGTCGGGGCGATGGCGCACCCGTTGAACCGTGCGGTGTTCGACGACGAGGGCTTCATCGTCGACGGCTACGGCATCCTGCAGCCACGCGTGGCGGTCGCGCTGAACGCCGCGAGTGTTTCCCGCTATGCCCGGATGTTCAGCGGCGAGACCGGGATCGATCCCTACACCCGTGCGGTTTCCGACGTCTACCAGGATCTGTTCGCCGAAGGATCATTCATCGGCAAGGGAATCTACGATGTCGATGCCTTCGAGCGGGCGATAGGCGCGCGGCTGCCCTCGAATCAGATTCTCAGCCATGACCTGCTCGAGGGTTGTTACGCGCGCTCGGGGCTGCTTACCGACGTGCAACTGGTCGAAGGGCATCCTGCACGATACCTCGACGATGTGCGGCGTCGCCATCGCTGGATTCGTGGTGACTGGCAATTGTCGGGCTGGCTGTGGCCCAACGTGGCCGCTGCCGGCGAAGGAGTCGAGCGCAATCCGCTCTCGGCACTGTCGCGCTGGAAGCTGCTCGACAATCTGCGGCGCAGCCTCGTCGCGCCGGCAATCACTGCCCTCCTGCTGATCGGCTGGTTGTTCGTTCCAGTATCGGTGACCTGGACACTGATGCTGATCGGCATCGTGCTGGCGCCGGCTTGCTGTGCGCTGGCCCTGCAGTTCGTGCGCAAGCCGCCCGGACTGCCGATGCGCCGACACCTCTCGGACTGGACGGAGTCGGCCCGCCGTCAGTTCGCGCAGTCAGGTCTCGCGCTGGCGGCACTTCCTTTCGAAGCGTTCTTCAGCCTTGATGCGATCGGGCGGACGCTGTTCCGCATGTCGATCACACGGCGCGGGCTGCTCGAATGGCGGACGTCGGACGAGCACACGGCCAAAGGTGACGATGAATCTGGCCTGGCCGACAGTTATCGGGCGATGTGGAGTTCGGTGCTGGTTGTCGTCGTCACACTGCTGGCGCTCGCTTTGCTGCAACCCGCTGCGCTGACGACGGCAGCGCCGGTGCTGCTCCTGTGGCTCGCTGGCCCGGCGTTGCTGTGGTGGATGGGCCGCCCACTGCTTCGGCGCGACGAATCACTGTCCATAGAACAGACCGTGTTCCTGCGGCGACTTGCACGCCGCACGTGGGCATACTTCGAAACCCACGTCGGCCCGCAGGACAACTGGCTGCCGCCGGACAACGTGCAGGAGCATCCGGCGGCGGCGATCGCGCACCGGACATCGCCGACCAACATGGGCATGGCATTGCTCGCGAACCTGGTCGCCTACGATTTCGGCTATCTGTCAGCGGGACAACTCGCCGCGCGAACCGCCCATGCACTCGACACGATGGAAGGCCTGGATCGATATCGTGGCCATTTCTACAATTGGTACGACACGCGAACGCTGCAGCGACTGGCGCCAGCCTACGTGTCGACCGTCGACAGCGGTAACCTCAGCGGACATCTGCTGACCCTGCGCGCGGGTATTTCCCGGATCGTCGACGACAGGATCCTGTCGCTGCGATGGGTGGAAGGTCTGCTGGACATCACGGGCGTGCTGCGCGAGTCGCTGCACGACAAGTCGATGGCCGAGGCACACGATCTCGAGACGCAGTTGCGCCAGATCATCGAGCCGAATTCAGGAACCTTGGTCGACGCGAGGATGACCCTCGACAAGTTGCTCGGAGGCACGGAATCGGTACGCGCTGCCTGCGTCGAACGAGGCGAGCACGAGGCAATCGACTGGGCACTGGCGGCGCATCGCCAATGTGCCGCACTGGTCGAAGAGATCGACCATCTCGTTCCATGGCTTCGCCTGCAGCCGCCGGCCGGCATGGCGGAACTGTCTTCGGCCTGGGAAATGGTGACGCTTGCCGATCTGCAGCGTGGGCCGACGCGTCTGCAGCCGCAACTCGACCAGATGCTCGACGATCCGTCCCATGGTGAAGAGGTCCGGCAGTGGCTCGAAGCGCTGAGCGGGCTGCTTGCCGACGGCAGTGATCGGGCATCACAACGCATCACGGAGCTCTCGTGTCTGGCGATGCGGCTGAATGCACTGGTCGCCAGCGACTACGAATTCCTGTACGACAGGCCGGCCCGACTGCTGGCGATCGGCTACAACACCGATGAAGTCCGGCGTGATCCCGGTCACTATGATCTTCTCGCTTCGGAAGCCCGCTTGTGCAATTTCATCGCGATCGCCCAGGGCAGTCTGCCCCAGGAGAGCTGGTTCGCGCTGGGCCGATCACTCGTTCGTTCGGGCGGTGATACGGTCCTGGTCTCCTGGAGCGGCTCGATGTTCGAGTACCTGATGCCGCTGCTGGTGATGCCGATGTTCGAGAATACGTTGCTGGACCAGACCTGCCATGCGGCGGTACGACGCCAGATCGTCTATGGTCGGCAGCGAGGCGTGCCATGGGGGATATCCGAGTCCGGCTACAACACGGTCGACGCCCAGCTCAACTACCAGTACCGGGCCTTCGGTGTGCCCGGTCTGGGCCTGAAACGCGGCCTGGCCGATGATCTCGTGATCGCGCCTTATGCGTCCGCGCTGGCATTGATGATTGCACCGCGGGAAGCCTGCCGCAATCTGGAGCGACTGTCGGCACTCGGACTTGCCGGACGGTTCGGCCTCCATGAAGCGATCGACTACACGGCCGCGCGCCTGCCGCGCGGTCAGTCGAGTGCGGTGATCCGCTCGTTCATGGCCCATCATCAGGGAATGAGCCTGCTGTCGCTGGCCTATCACCTGCTCGATCGTCCGATGCAGCGCCGCTTCGAATCCGAGCCGATGTTCCGGGCGGTCATGCTGCTGTTGCAGGAGCGTGTACCCAAGGTCGCGATTCACGAGCCGATCAACGCCGATCGGACAGTGGGCATGGCCACCACGTCGATCGAGCCGCTGCACAACCGGTTGCTGACGCGCGTCGACACCGCGGTACCGGAAGTCCAGCTGTTGTCGAACGGTCGCTACCATGTGATGCTGACCAACGCGGGTGGTGGATACAGCCGCTGGCAGGACCTCGCCATCACGCGCTGGCGCGAAGACCCGACACGCGACAGTGCGGGTGTGTTCTGCTACGTCCGGGATCTCGACAGCGGCATCTTCTGGTCGAGTGCGCACCAGCCAAGTCTGACCACCGCATCCGCGTACGAGGCAATCTTCTCCGAAGGTCGGGTCGAGTTCCGGCGCCAGGACAGCGGCCTGGAGACGTATACCGAGATTGCCGTGTCGCCGGAAGACGACCTCGAACTGCGGCGTGTCCGCATCACCAACCAGTCCCGAAGCCGTCGTTCGATCGAGATCACCACCTATGGCGAGGCCGTCATCGCGCCGGCGGCGGCCGACCTGCTGCATCCTGCGTTCAGCAAGCTGTTCGTGCAGACCGAACTGCTCCCGGCGAGCAACGCGATCCTGTGCACGCGCAGGCCACGATCCGTCGACGAGTCGGTGCCGTGGATGTTTCACCTGATGCGTATTCACGGCAGTGGTGCTGCACCGGCATCTTTCGAAACCGATCGTGCACGTTTCATCGGTCGTGGCAATACGCTGGCCACGCCGCAGGCACTGGCTCATCCTGGCCCGCTGTCGGGGCGCAGTGGATCGGTGCTGGACCCGATCGTTGCGATAAGAACCAGCTTCACGCTCGAACCCCAGGCGGTGATGATCATCGACATGGTGATGGGCATCGCAGGCACGCGGCAGGCGGCGGTCACGCTGATCGACAAGTATCAGGATCGCATGTTCGCCGATCGGGTCTTTGAACTCGCTTGGACTCACAGCCAGGTGTTGCTGCGCCAGATCAACGCTTCGGAGGCGGATGCGCAACTGTATTCCCGCCTCGCCGGTTCTTTGATCCATGCGAATTCGCGGCTGCGGGCCGATTCGGCGGTGCGGCTGCGCAATCGGCGCAGCCAATCGGGTCTGTGGGGGTACGCGATTTCCGGCGACCTTCCGATCATGTTGCTCAGGATTTCCGACACGGAAAGCATCGAGCTGGTCCGGCAACTCGTGCAGGCACACGCTTATTGGCGTCTCAAGGGATTGGCCGTCGATCTGGTGATCTGGAACGAGGACCGTGGGGGCTACCGACAGGATCTCCAGCAGCAGATTTTCGGATTGATCGCCTCGGGTCTCGATGCCCACGTGATCGACCGCCCGGGTGGCGTGTTCGTTCGATCGATCGAACAGATTTCCGATGAGGATCGCGTGCTGTTCGAGTCGGTCGCGCGCGCGATCATCATCGATTCCCACGGCAGTCTCGCCGAGCAGATCAACCGGTCCGAGAAACGTGAACGCCGATTGACGCGGCCGGGAAGCGGCCTCATCCGGAACCTTCCCGAACGTCGCGCCGTTCCGTTGGTGCCGACGGTATCGCGAAAGCTGGACGAGGTGAGCGAAGCGCGCGCCGAAGTGCCACCTTTGCGTCATTTCAACGGGCTGGGCGGCTTCAGTGCCGACGGTAGCGAGTACGTGATCCGCCTCGCGCCGGGCGCGACGACACCGGCGCCGTGGGTGAACGTGCTGGCGAACGCGGAGTTCGGCACGGTGATCTCCGAGAGTGGCGGCGCCTATACGTGGAGCGAGAACGCGCACGAGTTTCGCCTGACGCCCTGGGACAACGACCCGGTCTGCGACAGCAGTGGCGAGGCGTTCTATCTGCGTGACGACGAAAGCGGACATTTCTGGTCGCCATCGTCGGCGCCGGTCCGGGGAAACAACGTCTACACGGTGCGTCACGGCTTTGGATACAGCGTCTTCGAGCATCTGGAAGATGGCATCGCCAGTGAATTGACTGTTTTTGTCGCGCTCGATGCGGCCGTCAAGTATTCGGTTCTCAAGGTGACCAACCGGTCGGGACGTCCTCGCCGGCTGTGTGCGACAGGCTATGTCGACTGGGTGCTCGGCGATCATCGGCCCAAGACCGCGATGCACTTGATCACGCAGACCGATGCCCGCAACGGCACGCTGTTCGCGCGCAATTCGTTCAACAGTGAATTCACGCAACGCACCGCCTTCTTCTCGGCATCCGACCCGAATAGGCGGTTCGACGGATCGTGGACCTGCAATCGGACCGAGTTCATCGGCCGCAACAGGTCGCTGGCCAACCCTGCCGCGATGCGGTCGACAAGACTCGTCGGCTGCGACGACCAGTATT
This sequence comes from Burkholderiaceae bacterium, assembly GCA_041736455.1. GTDB lineage: Bacteria > Pseudomonadota > Gammaproteobacteria > Burkholderiales > Burkholderiaceae_E > JAUIAI01. The sequence goes on from JBGSTN010000068.1 coordinate 12,317, forward strand.
CGGATCCATGCGCCGCGATCCAGCTCCGCGTCGATCTGGCCAATGATCAATCCCGCGAGATCGTCTTCCGGCTCGGCGTCGGCGCCGATATCGACGCGGCACTGGCGCTGGCGC
>JBGSTN010000069.1:0-1508 GCA_041736455.1 Burkholderiaceae bacterium
CCGGGTGCCGACACGAGCAAAGCCGGCCGACGTCGCCTACGTGATGTACACGTCCGGGTCGACCGGGCGTCCGAAGGGCGTGCCGATCACGCATCAGGCGATCGTGAGGCTCGTGTGCCGGACCCGTTTCATGCGGCTGGACCCGACGGTCGCGATGCTGCATGCGGCGCCGCTCGCGTTCGATGCTGCAACGCTGGAGATCTGGGGACCGCTACTCAACGGCGGCACCTGCGTGGTCTATACCGAGCGTTTGCCTACCGGCCACGACCTCGCCGCTGCGATTCGCCGTCATGGGGCGAATGCGGCGTGGCTCACGGCGGCCCTGTTCAATGCCATCGTCGATGACGACCCGGCCCACCTGGGCGGTCTCGAACAGATCCTCACCGGCGGCGAAGCCCTTTCGGTGGCTCATGTGCGGCGCGCGCGCCGAGCGCTGCCTGCGGCCACGCTGATCAACGGCTACGGACCGACCGAGTCGACGACGTTCACCTGCACGCACACGATCGTCGACATGCCTGCTGCCGACGCCGGCTCGATCCCGATCGGCCGCCCCGTCTCCGCCACATGGCTTGCGGTCGTCAATGCGCGCCTCGAAGCCGTCCCTGCCGGCGTCGTCGGCGAACTGCTGATTGGTGGCATCGGGTTGACCAATGGCTACCTCGACAGCCCCGACCAGACGAGCCGCCGCTTCATCGACAATCCGTTCAGCGAAGGCCCGCCGCGGCTGTACCGCACCGGCGATTGCGTGCGACTGCTGCCTGGTGGCGCGCTCGATTTCGTCGGGCGACTCGACGACCAGGTCAAGGTAAGGGGCTACCGCGTCGAACCGCGCGAGATCGAAGCGCTGATCCTGATGCATGAATCCGTGCGCCAGTGTGCCGTGGTGGTCGATCACGATCCGATCCACGGCATCCGCTTCCTCGCCTGGCTGGCCCCGCGGCGCTTCGACCGCACGCGGATCGATATCGTCGCCCTGCGCGCCCACCTGGCGGGACATCTGCCGGACTACATGATGCCGGCGGGTTTCGCGATCATCGACGAACTGCCGATGACGATCAATGGCAAGCTCGATCGCCGCGCGTTGCCACCGTTCGCCGAGGCGGCCGTCGCGATGACCGCTTCGTCCGGAACGCATGTCGGCGCGCCGTCTTCGTCTTCGTCTTCGTCTTCGTCTTCGTCTTCGTCTTCGTCTTCGTTGCCGTCATCTTCATCGTCGTCCTCTTCGTCGCAGGCAGAATTGTTCGCCGATCAGCAGGCCGAACGCGTGCCGAACCGTTCGAGCGCCGCCATGCGGGATCGCGCCGGGCTCGAACAACTGCTCTGCGACGTGTTCTCCCGCACCCTCGGCCGGGCGAAGTTCGCCGCGCACGAACATTTCTTCGACAACGGCGGCAATTCGCTGCTGGCGATCCAGGCCCTCACCACGTTGCGCTCGCAGCATGGCGTCACCTGCCCGGTCGGCGCGTTCTACAGTCACCCGACGCCGACCGGTCTGAGCCATGCCCTGC
>JBGSTN010000110.1:0-6784 GCA_041736455.1 Burkholderiaceae bacterium
CATGAAGTCGCGAGCAGCGTGACGATGATCGATCGCGTGCGACTCGCCGCGCCGCGCCTGCTGATCGCCCAGATCGACCTGCGGCAGACAAGCGACCCTGCGATGCTCGCCGGCATCAGGCGACTCAGCGAAGCCTGCGAGGCTTCGCTGATGCTCGAAGTGATCGTGGCGAGCCTCGACCAGTTCAGCATCGAACTCGACACCCTGGCTAAGGAACTCGACCTGGCGGGTATCAAACCCGAATCGCTCGCCGTGGTGCCCGTGGGTGACCTGAAATCCGTGTTGCCCGGTGGCGAGCGTCCGCCGGCGCCTCCGCTCGAGGACCTCTATGCCGCGGCGAGACGCGCTTTTCCCGGCGTGAAGCTCGGCGGCGGCATGTTCTCGTTCTTCACCGAACTGAATCGCAAGCGGGTACCGGCCGGGCTGCTCGACTTCGTCACCAACACCACTTGCCCGACCGTGCATGCATCGGACGATCGTTCGGTGATGGAAACGCTGGAAGCGTTGCCGCACCAGGTCCGCACGGCGCGCAGTTTCATCGGATCCACCCCCTATCGGATCGGACCCAGCGCGATCGGTTGCCGCGACAATCCGCATGGCGCGACGTACACGCCGAACCCGGAAAATCAACGCGTCTGCCTGCCGCTGATCGATCCGCGCATGCGCGCGCTGTTCGGCGCCGCGTGGATCACCGGCTACATCGCGACCCTTGCACGCACCGATGTCGAAGCCGTGTCGATCGGGGCGACGACCGGGCCGCTCGGCATCATCAGCGGACCCGCATCCTACGACCGGCCTTTCTTCGATCAGCTGGCGCCGGGCGCCGTCTATCCGTCGTTCCATGTGATCGCCGGGCTCGCGCGAGCCAGCGGCAGCGCGATCGTCGAGACAACATGCGCCGATCCGTCGCGAGTCGCGTGCATCGCCTACCGCCAGGAGCCAGGCACGGTGCTGTGGGTCGCGAACCTGACCGCCCACGAGCAGCGTGTGCGGATCTCGGGTCTGGGCAAAGGCAGCAAGCAATATGGGGTGCTAGACGCGGCGTCGTTCGTCGCGGCGACAACCGATCCGGTTGCATTCCAAACGACATCGCGCCCGTTGGAGTCGGACAGCATCACGCTGCAGCCTTACGCCACTGCCTTCATCGGATCGTCGTCGTGACCTGATCTCCTCGTTGCGGTATCGTCGTAGCGACGGCCCTGGCACTGAAGAGAGACGTCGAATGCGCGGCATCGGGACACGACTATTCCCCGAGCAGCGTCGGCAGGAGCAACGAAATCTCCGGGAACAGCACGACGAGAAGCAGCACGAACAACTGGATCGCGATGAAGGGCGCGAAGCCGCGGAAGATGTCGGGCAGCGTGATCTGCGGCGGCGCGACCGACTTCAGATAGAAAGCCGCCGGGCCGAATGGCGGCGACAAGAAACTCACCTGCATGCTGACGCAGAATACGATCCCGAACCAGACCTTGATGAACGCCGGGTTTTCGGCCAGCACGCCGGTCAGTCCGAGCTGGTCGGCGGGCAGTTTCATGACGATCGGCACGAAGACCGGCATCACAAGCAACACGATGCCGACCCAGTCCATCAGGCAACCGAGGATGAGCAGGATGATCATCATCACCGCCAGGACGCCCCAGGTCGGCATCTCTGCGCCTACGATCGTATTCGCGACGTAGGTGGGACCCCCGGCGATCGTATAGGCGCCCGCCAGTGCCGTTGCGCCGAACGTGATCGTCAGGATGGTGCCGGTCGACTTGAAGGATCGCATCAGCGAGTCCGACAACAGCGAGAACGACATTTCGCGACGCAGCAAGATGACCAGAAGCACGGCGACCGTGCCCATCGCCGCTGCCTCGGTGATGCCGGTGATGCCGCCATAGATCGAACCGAGCACGACGGTCACGATGAACAGCGGCGGCAGCAGTTTCGGGATGGTCTTAATCTTGTCGCGCAGATCGTAGGGCGTCGCGACATCCGGCAGCGGCGCCAGCGCGGGATTGAGCCTCGTCCTGATGATGATGTACAGGATATACAAGATACCCATCATCGCGCCGGGGACGAAAGCAGCCTGGAACAGCGAGTGGATCGACGTCTCGGTCACCAGACCGTAGATGATCAGCACGATCGACGGCGGGATCATCGTGCCGAGACTGCCGGCCGCGCAGATGATGCCGCAGGCGAGTTTCTGGTCATACCCGAGCCGCAGCATCTGCGGCAATGCGAGCAGACCCAGCAGCACGACTTCGCCGCCGATGATGCCCGACATCGCGGCCATGACGATCGCCATGATCGCCGTCACGATGGCAACGCCGCCGCGGGTCCGGCTGAACCAGACGTTGATGGCGCTGTACATGTCCTTGGCCATGCCTCCGCGTTCGAGCAGACAGGCCATCAGGATGAACAGCGGAATCGAGACCAGCACGTAGTCCGTCGTCAGACCGTACATCCGCTGCGCAAGAATGTTGAGCGGCCCCGTCCCGAAGCTCGAAAAGAGCAGATCCGGGCCGAACTTCAGGATCAGCACCTCGAAGGCCAGAAAACCCGAGGCCAGTCCGAGTGGCATGCCGATGCCCAGCAGGAAGAACATGCTGGCCAGCAGGATCAGCGAAAGCGTTCCGATATCGACCATGGCTGACGCTCAGTCGCTGCGCGTATCGGCTGACCACCTGGCGCGGTCAAAGTCGACCTGCGCCTTCAGAGCCAACTCCTCGGCCGTCTCGGCAATCGGATCGTGCACCTGCTTGGGATTCTTCCAGTCGACGATCAGGTTGACCAATGTCTGCAACGCGACGAGCACGATGATGACGAGGATCAATGGTTTCATCACCGCTGGAATGGGCGGATCCCAGGCGGTGCCGAAGGTTTCCCATCGCATCAGTTTCTGATAGGCCTCGCCGAATCCGCCCCACACCACGACGAAGGCGAAGACCAGGACGAGCACGGTCGAAATCGTGTCAAACACGCGCTGAAGCCAACGAGGCGCAACGTCGTAGAACATCGTGATGGCGATATGCGACCGCTGCTGGGTCGCGTAGAGCATCGCCATCAGGTAGAGGCTGCCGCCTATCCAGAGTGACATCTCATTGGCCCAAAGGGTTGGCGCACTGAACAGGTAGCGCACCACCACTTCGAAGAACATCACCAGCACCAGCACGGCCAGCATGATGAAACCGAGCCGACTGATCGCCAGCGCAATGAAATCGAAGGCACTGGTTCGCTTGTGTTCGATCATGGTGGCAATCCTTCAGATGAGGCCCGAATCGCAGACACGGTCACCGGCCGCTGCGCCGATGTCGATCGCGCCGGCCCATCGGGCGCCGGCAGACGCCGCGTGAGCGTCGTCCGCTGGGTATCGGCTATTTGGCGAGCCCGAGCAATTTCAGGTAGGACAGATGACTCTGCACCAGTGCTTTTGCTTCCGGTGTGGTCGCGAATTCACCCCACGACTCCTGGGCGGCTTCGCGAAACTTCTGGCGATCCGCAGCGGACCAGTTGTGAAGCGTGACGCCTTCTCCCGGCAATGCGGCAGCCGCTTCGGCGTTCTGTCTGTCCGTGCTCATCGCCGTTCGCATCGCAAGCGCCATCATGCCGGTGGTCATGATGCGCTTGTGTGCGTCGGGCATCGCGTCCCACTTCGTCTGGTTGCAGGCGAGATGGTCGGACGGCATCGAATGAAAGCCGGGATAAGTCGCATGCTTGGCGATCTTGTACAGACCCAGACTGACATTGTTGGAGAGGCCGGCCGCGTCGGCGCCATCGATCAGCCGGGTCTCGAGCGCAGTGAAGACCTCGGTGAAATCCATGACGACGGGCTTCGCCCCCAACTTGGCGAAGATCTTCGTCTCCATGCCTGGCGGCGAGCGGAACTTCCAGTCCTTGAAGTCTGCTGCGGAGCTGATCGGTTTAGTCGAGGACAAGGACTCCTGGCCCGGGAGCCACCAACCGACCAGGTGCATTCCATATTTGCCATACAGCTTCTGCGCGGCTTCCAGGCCGCCGCCGTAGTAGAGCCACGAGAGTTGCTGGTACGGCGTGTCATAGCCCCCCATGATGTCGCCGACAAACTGGAATGCCGGGTTCTTGCCCGTCTGGTAGGCACCGCCGGTCATGTCGCAGTCGAGAATGCCGGTTGCCGCGGCGTCGAAGGTCTCCACCGATTTGACGACCGACGACGAATAGAACATTTCGATCTTGATCTGGCCACCCGACATCGCCTGGACATCATCGACGAATTCGGCGGCCAGCTTGCCTGACGGAGAACCGTTGGCGTGATGCGTCTGGATGCGCAGCTTGGTTTCCTGCGCGGCCGCTGCCGCGGCCATGCCCATGGCAGCGACAAGCAAGGTGACTCGAATGACGCTCGATACGTTGCGCTTCATGACTGGTTTGCCTCCGTGATGTTCCTTAGGCTGCGGAATCTGATGGTCGGACGTTGCCGGCCTGGCTGACGGCGTAGTCTAGTGGCGCCCTTTCGGGAACGCAAACCTGCGGTCGGGGACGTCGGGGCTGGACCGGGCCCGCCTTGCCCGAACCGACGCCAGCGCGAGATACATGGCGCACGCCAGCCCTGAGCGACAATGTGTCGCCCGCCACTGACGTACTGTGTTTCGGTCTGTCAAACTGTCGTTCGACACGAACAACGTCACGACTTTCTGTCCGTGCCTCGCCCGACAATGCGCGGTTCGACGGATCGATCCCGGCTTTAGGCAACTCAATCCAAGACAAGGAGACATTCGATGTTCACGAGATTCCAGTACCGCAGGACATCCCTCAAGTCCGCTCTCGCAGCCTTCGCGCTGGCCGGGTTTGCCACCGGTGTCCACGCGGCCGACGTCACGTTGCGATTCCACCAGATGCTGCCACCGCAGGCGAGCATTCCCGCCAAGGCCATTGCCCCCTGGGCGAAGAAGGTCGAAGCCGAAAGCCAGGGAAGGATCAAGGTCCAGCAGTTCCCGACGATGCAGCTTGGCGGCAAGCCGCCCGAACTGTTCGACCAGGCTCGCACGGGCGTGGTCGACGTCATCTGGACGGTGCTCGGGTATACGCCCGGACGCTTCCCGAAAAGCGAGGCGTTCGAGTTGCCGTTCTCGACCGGTTCGGCCGAGACCTCGTCACGCGCATTCCAGGAATACGTCGAGAAACATGCGATGGACGAGTTCAAGGACGTCAAGCTCATTGCCGTTCATACTCATGGGCCGGGCCTGTTCCACAGCCGCGATCCGATTGCGTCGTTGGGAGACCTGAAAGGCATGAAGGTGCGTGGCGGTTCGCGCGTCATCAACATCATGCTCGAGCAACTGGGCGCGACGCCGGTGGGCATGCCTGTGCCTTCGGTCGGTGAAGCGCTGTCGAAGGGCGTGATCACCGCGACGACGATCCCTTGGGAGATCGTCCCTGCGCTCAAGGTCCAGCAGATCGTCAAGAACCACACCCAGTTTTCCGGCAAGGTGGGCCTGTATACGCAGACGTTCGCGGTTGCAATGAACCAGGCCAGCTATGACAAGCTGCCGGCCGACCTCAAGAAGGTGATCGACGACAATTCCGGCATCGAAACGGCAGCTGCCTTCGGTCGCGCGATGGATGACGGTGACAGGGTCGGACTCGATCTCGCGAAGAAGGCCGGCAACCAGATCGTCACGCTAGACGAGGCCGAGACGCAGCGGTGGCAACGCGCGGCCGCGGGCGTGCGGGCGAGCTGGTACAAGGAAGTGGGCGAGAAAGGCATCGACGGGCCGAAGCTCGCCGAAGAAGCCGCGCGGCTGATCGCGAAGTACAACAAGTGATCTGTCCCCCGATGCCGATCGACGATCGCACCCGATAGATCGCCGGCACGCCCCTGCGGCGCGCCGGCCTCGAGCGGCATGACAGGAGAATTCAATGGGACGATTCGTCTACGCATTGTGCCGTGGGCTCGCCTGGTTCGGCGGTGGTGTGCTGGTGCTGATTGCGGCGATGAGTGTCGCGAGCATCGTCGGTCGTGCGCTCGGCAGGTTCGGACTGGCACCGATTCCGGGCGACTTCGAGCTCGTCGAAGCCGGCACCGCGTTGGCCGTTTTCTGCTTTCTTCCCTGGACCCATTTGCGGCGCGGACACGCGGTCGTCGACATGTTATGGGGATACTTTCCACTGCCGATGCGTCGTGGGCTCGACGTGTCGACCGATCTGCTGATGCTGTCGGTGTGGGTGTTGCTGGTATGGCGCATGGGTCTGGGCATGCTCGAATACCGCGCCAACGGCGAGGTCAGTTTCATCCTGCAGATGCCGGCCTGGTGGGGATACGCGGCAGCGATGGGCCCGGCGGTGATCGGCTGCGTCGCCTATGCATGGCGTTTGCTCGAATCGCTGGCGCTGGTCGAGCCGCCAACCGGTTTCAAGCCTCAGGCCGTGGTCCATTGATGGAAGGCGCCAACTGATGGATCCGATCTGGCTCGCGGTCTGCTCGTTTCCATTGCTGCTGCTGCTCATCTTCCTGCGCGTCCCGATAGGGCTTGCGATGCTGTTGCTGGGTCTGGCCGGCGCATGGCAGGTCTATGGCAGCGTGCACCCGGTGCTCAACCAGCTCAACGCGTTCGCCTACGGGACGTTCTCCACGCACTCGCTGTCGATCGTGCCGCTCTTTCTGCTGATGGGTCAGTTCGCCACGCTGGGCGGGATGTCGCAGGCCTTGTTCAAGGCCGCCGAAGCGTTCATCGGGCATCGCAAGGGCGGCGTCGCGATGGCGGCCATCGGTGCGTGCGCGGGGTTCGGCGCGATCTGCGGATCGTCGCTCGCAACGGCAGCC
>JBGSTN010000135.1:0-1701 GCA_041736455.1 Burkholderiaceae bacterium
CCATCAGTCGCCCGCACTCCTGCTCCGCGGTCGTCCCGCGTTCAGCGAGCCGTTCGCGGCGCGCCGCCGAGAACCGGCAAGGCAGCAGCACGTTCTCGAGAACCGAAAGATACGGCACCAGGTTGAACAGTTGAAAGATGATGCCCAGATGGTCGGCGCGAAACCGGTCGCGGCGGGCCGTGCGCAAACCGGCAATGTCGGTGCCCAGGATCTCGATCGCCCCTTCCTTCGGCGTGGCGACTCCGCCGATGAGACTCAGCAACGTGCTCTTGCCACAACCACTGGGCCCGCTGATGAAGACACGTTCGCCTTGCGCGACGGCGAACCGGTCGATCGCGATCTGTGTATCGTCGCGCCAGCCGAAGCGCAGACCGGACAAACGAAGCAGCGGATTCAGCGCTCGTGGCGCGTGACTTTCGTCGCGCGCATCGAGTAACCGGTCGCGACGGTCGAACTGCCGTCCACCAACGACAGCGAGTGCGAGCCGCCCCGAGCCGAGAGGACGCCTTCGACCCAGACCGGTTCATAGAGTCCTTCGCTCACGAAGGGCCGATCCGCCGCGACGAACACCATCTGGTTGGGCGGCGGCGGCGGCACGTGGATGCACGCCCCGACGAATGGCACGAGCAGGAACTCGCGCACCTCGCCGCCCGTCAGTTCGAGCGGCAACACATAGCCCGGCATTCGAACCGCCATGCCGTCGAGCGAGCCATCGACCTTGCCGTCCTGCGCGGCGAGCCGCTTGCGGACGGCATCCACGCGATCCCAGAGCGCCTTCATCTCGGGATGCGCACGACTGGGGCTGTCGGCCAGCATCGCCTTGTCCATCGCCATCAACCGCTCTTCCTGGATGAGGCCCACTTCGATCTGCCGGCGCAACATCATCTCTTCATCGATGCGGAAATAATTCTTCTCGTCTTCGCCAGCCAGCAGCTGAACCTCGCGCTGTAGCTCGTCGACCTCCTGCTTCAACGCCGGCTCGGTCGCGGGCACCAGCCGCTCCCAACCGATTTCCTGGGAAGCGAAAGCCGCAAGACTGCCACTCAGCAGCAGCAGCGCGGCCAGCGCCTTGACGCGCAATGATTTCTCGAAAATCGACATCCAAACGTTCGATCGCATGTGAAAGGCCGCCAATGAGAGTGAACCCGAGGAATATACCAAGCTCGAAGGCGCCGATGACGACGGTCCGATCGCCAGGGCCTTCAATCGTCCAGCCGTCGGACGACCTCTCCGGCGGCCCAGCCGACAATGATCTCAGCCAGACCCTGAGCGAAAGCGTCGAAGACCGGCTCGTTCACGTAACCCAGGTGGGGGCAGAGCACGGCGTTCGATCTTCTCAGCAACGGCGCCAGCGGATCGCTCGCATCGAGCGGCTCGGTGTCGTAGACGTCGAGCGCCACCTGTCTGTGCGGATCGTCGGCGATGATCTGCGCGAGCGCAGCCGAGTCGATCAATCCGGCACGCGAGGTATTGACGAGAATCGAACCGCGCTTCATCCGGGCGAGATCGGCCGCCCGCACGAGACCACGCGTGTCCGGCGCGAGCACCATATGGACACTCAGCGCGTCGCTCGTCTCGAACAGCTCGTCCCGCGTCACCGGCATGACTCCATGCGATGCCGCCCGTTCGGGGGTCAGATGCGGGCTCCACGCGATCACGTTCATGCCGAAAGCCTTGCCGTACCCTGCGACCTGCTGCCCG
>JBGSTN010000145.1:0-4018 GCA_041736455.1 Burkholderiaceae bacterium
GCGGGTCGATGAGGCGGCAGCTTTCGACGAGGCGCTGACCGCCGCGCGGGCAGAGTCGCTCGCCGCGTTCGGCTCGGACGAATTGCTGATCGAGCCCTGGATACCGTCGGCGCGGCATATCGAGATTCAGGTCATCGCCGATGCCCATGGCAACACCATCCATCTCGGCGAGCGCGACTGCTCGACCCAGCGCCGCCACCAGAAGATCATCGAGGAGGCCCCTGCGCCCGGTGTGTCCGATCGATTGCGCGAGCGTCTGGGGGATGCGGCGACGGCGCTTGTCAGGTCGGCAGGCCATGTCGGCGCAGGCACTGTCGAATTCCTCGTCGACCGCGAAGAGCGCTTTCATTTCCTCGAAGTGAACACGCGGCTGCAGGTCGAGCATCCCGTCACGGAAATGGTCACCGGTCTGGACCTCGTCGCGATGCAGCTGCGGATCGCTCGAGGTGAGGTGCTTCCGCTGAATCAACACGAGGTTCGCATCACCGGCCACGCGATCGAAGCCCGCGTCTGCGCCGAAGACGCCTGGGACGGATTCCTGCCGCAGGCCGGTGCGATCGGCAGTTTCTCCTGGCCCGACGATCTGCCGGGGGTGCGCATCGACCATGGGCTGCAATCGCCGGCCCGCGTATCGCGCCATTACGATTCGATGATCGCCAAGGTCATCGTGGTCGACGACGACCGAGAGAGTGCCCGACGGCGCCTGTCGAACGCACTCGCGCATTGCCGGATCCTCGGCGTTCGCACCAACCTCGATTTCCTGCGGCACTGCCTCGCCGCACGGCCATTCGTCGCTGCCGAACTGTCTACCCGATGGCTCGACGACGTGATGCCTGAACTGGTCCGACCAGTACCGGGTTCGCGTTGGCTGGCTGCTGCCGCGGGCCTGAACGTCTGGCAGGCCGCCCGAGTCCACGGCGAGTTGGCGGGCTTCACCAGCGGCTCGCCAATGGCCGCGCCGATCAACCTCGTCGTGAACGGAACCCGGCACGATCTTCGAGTCGGCATGCAAGGACCGCACCGGATCCACGTCGCCAGCGATGACGGCTGGTCGCACGAACTGCGAATCACCGCTGCCGATCGGGTCGAAATCGATGGTGCGATGTCGGCATGCCAATTGCTGACCGATCCGGCCGACGGCCCGTGCTGGCTGGACCTCGCCGGCGAATGCGCGCCTTACGAGATTCATGGACAGCGTGAAGCAGGCACGAAGGGTCGCAGCGGTGACGGCCAGGTGCGCGCCAACATGCATGGACAGGTGGTGGCGATCGCCGTGCAGGTCGGAGACCGGGTCGTGCCGGAACAGCACCTGCTGTCGCTGGACGCGATGAAGATGGAGCATCGCATCGCGGCGACGGTAGCCGGGACCGTCACGGCGTGCCATGTGGTCGTCGGCGAACAGGTGGCGCCCGGCACCGAGTTGATCGTCATCGTGCCCGACGCGGCACCAGACGAGACGTCCTCTGCGTCAGGCGAAACGTGATGATCAGCGCCACGAACGATTCGCCTTTCCCGACGTCGATCCCGGCCGCACTGGACGGGTCGCAATGGCCGCAAGCCGGTGAACCGCATCGCATCATCGCGGCGACGATATCGCAAGCGAGATCGCGTTGCTCAGGAATCACGCGTGCCGCACGTTGCGAGATTGTGCCGATACAACCGTCCAGATTCTTGGCGGATGCGGCTACATGCGCGGCGGACGCGCCGAACGCATGTATCGGGAGGTGAAAGTGATGATGATCGGCGGCGGCGCGGAAGAGGTGCTGATCGAACTCGCAGCGCGCCGGCTGGGCCTGGCATGAAACGGGCCGCTTTCTGGCGGCCCCCTCGGCCATGCGCCTCTCTACGAGCAGGCCGTGGTCGAGCCGATCTCGTCAGCGCGGGATGCTGTCGCTGATGCACTTCTTGACGAAACTGTTCTTCGCTGCGCCAGCGAGTTTCTTCTCGGCCGCCTTCGCCTCGCAGGCACCGCTACCCGACTCACGTTCACACTTCGTCATGAAGCTGTTCTTCGCTGCGCCAGCCAGCTTCTTCGCAGCGGCCTGATCCACGCAAGAGTCGGCCGCGAACGCGTTACTGGCGGCGAACATCGCGATGGCAAGAAGCATTGTCGATTTCATGATCACTCCCGGGATGGGGCCTGTAGCGGCCCGGCCAGAGTATAGCGGCGCCCTGTCGTGATTGTTCAAGGCACGACTGCGCCAGGGTCACAACTCGTTAAAGCCGGGCCATGCGTTAGCCTGTCACTCACTCGAATCCCGCAACGACTCCGACCCCATGAATCCGACCAGCATCCCTGAAGCCGCCAACGGCTCGACCGTGGTTGCTTATCCGCCTTTCCGCTTCGACAACAGTTATGCCCGCGAACTCGAAGGCTTCTATGTCGCCTGGCAGGCCGAAGCATCGTCGCAGCCGAGGCTGCTGCGATTGAATGCCGACCTGGCGCGTGATCTCGAACTGGACGTCGACACGCTGAACGGCGAGATCGGCGCAACCATCTTCTCCGGCAACGCAACGCCGGCGGGCGCAGTCCCGCTTGCCCAGGCCTATGCGGGTCATCAGTTCGGCGGATTCTCGCCGCAACTCGGTGATGGCCGTGCGCTGCTGCTCGGCGAGGTGATCGACAGGCGAGGTCAGCGCCGCGACATTGCGTTGAAGGGTTCGGGCCGGACGCCCTTCTCCCGCAGTGGTGACGGCAGGGCGGCGCTCGGACCGGTGCTGAGAGAGTATCTGATCGGTGAAGCGATGCACGCGCTCGGCATTCCGACGACACGCGCGCTCGCCGCGGTCCTCACCGGTGAATTTCTGTTTCGCGAAACCCCGCAGCCCGGCGCGATCCTGACGCGGGTCGCCGCGAGCCACCTGCGCGTGGGTACTTTCGAGTTCTTCGCCGCGCGTGGCGAACACGACAAGGTGCGGCGCCTGGTCGACTACGCGATCGCACGACACTACGCGGACCTGGCGCAGAGCGCCAATCCGGCAATCGCGTTGCTCGACGCCGTCTGCCAGGCGCAGGCGGCGCTCGTGGCCCGCTGGATGCACGTCGGCTTCATCCATGGCGTGATGAACACGGACAACATGACGATATCGGGCGAAACCATCGACTACGGGCCCTGCGCGTTCATGGACAAGTACGACCCCGAGACCGTGTTCAGCTCGATCGATCATCACGGCCGCTATGCCTACGCGAATCAGCCGAAGATCGCGCAGTGGAATATCGCCCGCCTCGCCGAAGCGCTGCTGCCGTTGATCGACGATGATCGCGAGCGCGGCATCCAACTGGCAACCGACGCCGTGCGTCGCTTCGAGGCGCTGTATGAGCAGCGATGGCTCGAAGGGATGCGTGCGAAGATCGGTTTGACGCGAGCCGAGCCGGGCGACGTCGAGTTGTGCACGCAGTTGTTGACCGTCATGGCCGTCGGCCAGTCGGACTACACGATGACATTTCGGGCGCTTGCCACGGCATCGCTGGGCGAAGATGCCCCGCTACGACAACTACTCGACTCCGCATCGGCGTGGGAGGCATGGGAGACGTGGGCCGGACCATGGCGGGCCCGGATGGCGCGCGAAGATATTGCCCCCGACGCACGGGCCGAGGCAATGAATCGAGTGAACCCCGTCTATGTGCCCCGGAACCATCTGGTCGAGGACGCGCTCGCCGCGGCCGCGCAGAACAACGAACTGGACAAGTTCGATACACTGCTCTCGGTATTGAGCGACCCGTTCGGCGAACGGGAAGGTCTGGAGCGGTTCGCCCGGCCGTCGCCCGACGGTAACGCAGGCTATCGGACGTTCTGCGGAACCTGACTTCGCCGACTGCGTGCCGCCGCCCGCAACCCACACGGACCACCATGAGCGAACCCGTACTCTACGAAAGCGCCGACGCCGTCGCGACCATCACTCTCAATCGGCCCGACGTTCTGAATGCGATGAACGATGCCCTGACCGCCGGACTTCTCCAGGCCGTCGAGCGCGCCGACGACGATCGGGCGGTACGCGCCGTCCTGATCACCGGGGC
>JBGSTN010000155.1:0-2252 GCA_041736455.1 Burkholderiaceae bacterium
TGGCGACAGGCTCAGGCCCCGATGCGCTGGGGTTGGAACCCGGCGACCGGATAGAGATCGACGCGCCAGCCGACTCGATCCGGGCGCGAGGCCCGGTGCCTGTACGCTTGCACCGCAGTGATGGATCGATCATCGATATGGATGCGACCGCCGCCGTGGAAACCGGCTTCGAGATCGCACTGCTGCACGCCGGCGGCGTGATCCCGAGCATCCTCGGCCGTTTCCTGCCGGTCGATCCCTGAACGGCCAGGACGATCGCACCCGGGCCACTCGCTGATTTCACCGGCGCGCGCGTCGTCGAGACGAATCCGGGGCCGTCATCCGAAGGCCTTCGCACGCGCATCGCCAAGGATTGAATTCGAGCCATGTCCGAATCCCACATGCCAAGCGACATCGTTACCCGCTTCACCCCGACCGGCGTTCTGCGCGCGTCGATCAACCTGGGCAATCCGATCCTTGCGCATGTCGACTCGGCGTCGGGCGAACCTGGCGGCGTATCGGTCGACCTGGCCACGACGTTCGCGCAACGCCTGGGCGTTCGGCTCGAACTGGTGGTCTTCGGTTCGGCAGGCCACTCGGTCGAAGCCGTCACGAACGAACAGGCCGACATCGGCTTCTTTGCCGTCGACCCGGTGCGCGGTGCAGGCATCGCCTTCACGGCGCCTTACGTGCTGATAGAGGGCTGTTACCTGGTGCATGGATCCTCGCCGTTGCAGAGCAACGAGCAAGTCGATCAGCCCGGCATGCGTGTGGTGGTCGGTGCAGGCAGTGCTTATGACCTCTACCTGACCCGTGAGTTGCGGCACGCGACCCTCGTGCGCGCGCCGACCTCGCCGACGGTCGTCGATGTCTTCGTCGAGATGGCGCTGGAAGTGGCGGCGGGCGTGAAGCAGCAGTTGGAAAAGGACGCCAGGCGCTTTCCAGGGCACCGTCTGCTCCCGGGTCGATTCATGGTCATCCAGCAGGCGATGGGCCTGCCCAAAGGCCGCGGAGAATCGGCACGCGCGTTCCTGGCTCGCTTCGTCGAGGAGATGAAGGCCTGCGGCTTCGTCGCGGACGCGATGCGGCGCCATCATGTCGAAGGCGCCATCGTGGCGCCTCCCGCTTGAAGCATCGGCTGCGTCATGGCCTTCGCGCCAGACCGACACTCATGCGATCCATCGCGTGTCGCACCGCCTGCTTCAGGACCTTGGCCTTGAGATCGAGCATGCCGATGCACTCGCCGTTCATCACGCCGGCCAGGCCGTGCATGGTTGACCAGATGTACAACGCGTCGAGTTCGATCGTCTCGCGCATTGCCGCGGCATCGCCGTGCATGCGACGCAGCACCCCGCGCAGCACGTCGAAGGCGTGCGTGGCGTCGCGTACGAGGTCCGGCATGCCGGCGGATTCGGGCCATGTCGTGCTGAACATCAACCGGTACTCGAGCGGATGCCGGCGGGCGTAGGCGAGATACTGCTGCCCCAGCGATTCCAGATCCTGCTCGGGATCGTCGAAACGGGTCCGTTTGTCGAGATATGCCGCGAAGCCCTGGAAGCAACGGCGCATCACCTCGGAAAGCAGATGATCGCGGCTGGGGTAGTGCTTGTACGGTGCCTGGTGCGACACGCCCAGTTTGCGCGCCACCTCGCGCAGGCTCAGGTTCTCGATGCCGCGCTCGGCGATCACCTGCTGGGCAGCAACGATGCAGGCGTCGCGCAATTCCAGTGGTGGCGCAGCGGCAGTCTTCTTGGTCGGCATGCGTGGTGGGGAAGCGGTAGCACCCGAAGCTACCACACGCGCGCCCTCGCAGCCCAGGCTCGCGCGATTCGAACCCTCACGCCTGCGCCCGTTCTGCGCGCCGACCCTGGTGAGCCGTCATGCTTTTCATTACCTGGGTGATGACCATCACCTGCCCCCACCGCGGCAACAGGGCCAGCGACCAGCCCAGCAGCTTGGACAACCAGCCAGGCCTCACGGTGGTCTTGCGGCCCAACGCTTGCATCGTGACCCGTGCCACCACCTCGGCCGGCAGTGCCTGGGCCATCTGCAGGTGGGCGCGCGCCGCGAAACCTGTGTGGATGGGGCCTGGCGCCGAGGCAATGACATCGACACCCAGTGTGGCCCACTCCACATGCAGGCCCTCGGCCAGGGTCTGGACATAGGCTTTGGTGGCGGCATAGTGCGCCGCACGCGGCGTGCCTTGAAAGGCCAGCAGCGAGCTCATGAAGACCACGCCCCCCCGCCCGCGCTTTGCGAAGCGCGGTCCGAAG
>JBGSTN010000184.1:0-2686 GCA_041736455.1 Burkholderiaceae bacterium
CGGCGACACTGGCACCGGCCTCGACTCGCGCGAGGCGCGACACCGCACCGACCCCGGTCATCACGCCGCAGCCGATCAGGCACGCACGATCGAAGGGAATCTCGCGCGGGACCCGGATCGCTCCGCTCTCGGGGACCACACAATACTGCGCATGGGATGATGTGACCGAGAAATGATGCAACTTGGCACCGTCGCGCGAACCATCGAGCAGTCGATAGCGCGAGCGGCCATCGAGCTGGTGGCCTGCCGGCTGATGCCGTGTGAATGGCTCGCACAGGATCGGCTGGTCGCGCTCGCAATAGAAGCAATGTCCGCAGTGCGGGTTCCAAGAGCACACCACGTGATCGCCAGGTGCGACCTGCGTGACGGCGCTGCCCACACGTTCGACGACGCCCGCGCCTTCGTGGCCGAGCACGATCGGCAAGGGATAGACGAGGCTGCCCTGCATGACCTCGAGATCGGTGTGGCAAAGGCCGCTCGCACCGATGCGCACCAGGACGTCGAATGGTTCGAGTGGGGCCAGCAAGACCTGCTCGATCGCCAGGGGCTGATCGACCGCGTGAAGGACCGCCGCTTCGAATTGCATCGGTGGTGTATTCCCAGGAAACAGAATCGCCCGCGCATGCCGCTTGCCGGAGCCGGACTCACCAAGTAGGTTAGCAGAGCGGATGATGCCCGGGGACAAAGCGCCATCAGGCTCGGCCGACCCCTCACCGCGCCGGGTTGCCCAATGCAGGCGCCAGCGGCTGACGAACCCTGCCACGATCGCGGGCCGTGCCCAGAGGTCGTCGCCGGCACGACGAAATTGCTCGTGGAATGCGCGGCAGTGGCAGGCCCGCGGATTCGACGTCTAGAGGCCTCCGTCATGGAACCGGAACACCGGCTGCAAAGCGGCAGATGTTCTTGATTTCCATGCGGCGATATCGACTCATCGAGACTGGCCGTGGTAGCTTCATAAGCCCGCCCGGTGTACAGTGCGCCCATGATTTCCATTCATCGATCCTCGGGCTGCCCGGTCGCGCTTCGCAAGAAGCGGAACCTTCCGCTGGGCCATTTCCGGTCCGTTGCGCCGCCCTGAGTCAAAAGGCTGACTGCCAGGCAGTCGCCTTTCACGCTGGTCGTCCTCGTTTGCATCCGACTCGAGATGTCGATCCTTGATCCTCCGACCAGCGAAATCCACTGTATTCGAACGCACGATTCGTGTCGAGCGTGGTTCCGATCGAATCGGCATTGGACACACCATGGAAATCAACCTCCTGGCCTGGGCGGCCTCGGGAACGGCCTTGCTGCTGCTTTTCGTCGTCACCCGCCGGTACTTGCGACCTAGTTCGCCGGAGTGGCGAAACGTGATTCGTGCGCGAGCCTTTCGTCATCTGAACGAAGCCACTACGACGGAATCAGCTCTAACCGATCGAGACAGGCTTCGCAATCTGGAGCGAGCGGCGGCGGCATTCGACGAGGCCGACGAGCCGGGCTGGCGCGCCGCATCACTTTTCCATATCGCCACACTTCGTGCCAAACCGGAATCACCGGACCGGGACTTCTTTGCGGCCATGAACGTGGCACGTACGGCCGCAGAATTGGCAGATGCCGCGGAACAGTACCGGCTCAGCGCCGAGGCGCACCGATTGGCCGGTGACATCGCGGCATGCGTGCTGCGTCCGATCAATGCACTGGTTGCAGCCGATCAGTGGCTGTCCGCGTCGCGGGCCTATCGCCTTGCAGGCGATACGACTTGTGCTGACATGATGGATCAGCGTATTGCCGCGGAGTTCGGCGACACCCTTGCATCAACGGCGCGTCCGATTGGAACTGCCATGCAGTCGAGTAGCACGAAGCGCTGCGTATCGTGACGGACCCGACGGGCTGGAGTAACCATCGGACCTGATCCTTGAGGGCACATATCTTCGTGTCGACGCGGCAGGCTGATCCGTCTGGCGATCCCGCTTCCCTGCAACGCGTCCATCTGCAGAAGGAGCCCCACCCCGACCAACCGAGCACTGCCCACAGGGCATCACCGACCAGCGAGCCGAGCTGAACGTTCAAGGCGGGGCGATACCCACTTCGCAGGCTCCGCCTGATCGTTTCGGCGAACACGGCGCCAGGGGCCGCATTGAAAACGATGCCGAGCACGAAAGCTGAAACGAACAAGGACACCATTTCGGCGAACCAATGGACCAGGATTGACGAGAACGATCGCGCGACCCTGTCGAATCAGAAGCATGGAAACGGGCGCGGCGCAGGTTCAGCGTTCGAGCCGACATTGCCTGCACGCCGGGATTCTGCGCTGCCTCTCGGTGATGCGGCAATCAAGGTCCTGCCGAGCCAGGGCAATCGACTCGGGCGACGTAACCACCGCCCGATCCCCCAGGCACCGCTCTATGCGGCGGAAGTTCGGTCATGCAGGTCATCGCGGGCCGCTGATCGAAGCCGCTGTCTCGACCGGATGGGGAGCGACTTGGCCAGCGAGTCACAAGCTATGGCTTCGACCCGGATTTACCCTGGATGGCAATCGATGCAGGCCGTGTCAGGCGGTCTGGGGGATGCGATCCGGTTCGCTCTCCGACGCCGCGATCGTCGCGGTGTTCTTGCCGCCGCGCTTGGCCTCGTACATCGCGTGGTCCGCGCGGGTCACCAGGAACTCGAGCGAGCTGTCGCCGTTCTCGACCACCGCGACGCCGATGCT
>JBGSTN010000351.1:0-14668 GCA_041736455.1 Burkholderiaceae bacterium
AGTCGGCCACCATCGCATCGGCGCGTCGCAGCGCTTCATCGGGATCGCGATGACGCAGGCAGCGGGTGATGTTGGTCAGGCGCGTGCCGAACACCAGCACGTGGACGCGCGGCAGGCGCTGCATCAAGCCATGCGCAAAGCTCAAGAACATGCGCGTGTAGCTCTCCATCGAGCCCGAGATGTCGAGCAGGATCACCAGAGGCGGTGCCTTCTTCACCGGCGCAGACCATGCCGGAGCGATCGTGTCAGGCGAACGCAGTGCCGCCTGCACGGTACGCCGAAGGTCGATGTGACCGTGCAGGGCGGGTTGATGCCTGCGGGTGATGACAGGCTTGAGAGGTAACTCGATGGTGCGAGCCAGTCGCTGAGCCTCGCGGAACTCGTCGACGTTCATCGAGGCGAAGTCGGCGCGTTGCAGCTTCTCGCGATCGGAGAAGGTCATCATCGCATCGAATTCGATCATCTCTTCGTCTTGCGGCTCCCTTGGTGCTGGTGGTGGCGCCTTGGGCGGCGCGCCGGCGCGCAAGGCCAGCTCCAGGCGCATCGGACGTTGCGCTTCTTCGTTGCGCATGCCGTGGCTATCCACCTTGGGCAGCGACATGTACATGAGCCTTTCGAGCAGCTTTGGGTCACGCCAGAAAGCTTCGAACGCGGCGTCGAAAATCAATTGTTGCTCATGGCGATCGATCAGGACCGACGCCAATGCCGCATGAACGTCGCGCCGGTCGTCGAGTCCCACCGTCTCGAGCGCCGTGATCGCATCGAGTATCCGATTGGTGCCGACGCGCAGGCCCGCGGCCCGCAGGACGCGGGCGAAATGTGCGACGTTGTCCGCCATGTGAGCGGGTGCGCCGGAACCGGGACGGATGGGTTTCATCGCATGTCGTGCCGTATGTGATTCATGGCGAACTGCCCGGCGACGTGCGCCGGTCAGTCGATGAGATTGCGAGCACGCAGATCGTCGAGAATCTTGGTGATGTCGCCCTGTTGCATGCGGGCAATGTCGTCCTGGTACTTCAGCAGCACGCCCAGCGTGTCGTTGATACTCGCAGGGTCGAGTTCGATCGCGTTGAGGGCGACGAGCGCGTTGGTCCAGTCGATGGTTTCGGCAATACCGGCCGCCTTGAAAAGATCGAGCTTGCGCATGCGCTGCACGAACTCGACGACCTGTTTCGCCAGCCGTTCGCCGGCGCCCGGCGCTTTCATCCGCACGATGGCGAGCTCGCGTTCGGCATCCGGGAAATCGACCCAGGCATAGAGGCACCGACGCTTGAGCGCGTCGTGTATCTCACGGGTGCGATTGGACGTGACGATGACCAGTGGCGGATGCACCGCACAGACCGGTCCCAGTTCGGGCACGGTGATCTGGAACTCGGAGAGAATCTCGAGCAGGAAGGCTTCGAACGGTTCGTCGGCGCGGTCCAGTTCGTCGATTAGCAGGACGGGCGAAGTATCGCCGGTGAGCGAACGCAGCAGCGGCCGTTCGATCAGCAGCTCGCGGCGGTACAGCGAGCTGGCAAACTCGGCGTTGCCGGCGTTGCCACCGGCTTCGGCGAGGCGAATCTCCAGCATCTGACGTGCGACGTTCCACTCGTAGGCCGCCTGCGAAATATCGAGCCCTTCATAGCACTGCAGGCGAATCAGTTCGGTGTCGAGTACCGCGGCCAGGACCTTGGCGACTTCGGTCTTGCCGACGCCGGCTTCGCCTTCGAGGAGCAGCGGCCGATTGAGCCGCAGCGCCAACAGCACCGACGTCGCGAGGCGGCGATCGGCGAGATAGCCATGCGACGCCAGTGCAGCCACCACCTCGTCGACGGTCGTCAACACGGGCGGGGCGGGGCGTGCGTGGAGCAAGGGCGTCTGGTTCATCGGCATCACGTCTAAAAAGAAGGACCGGGATGTCGAATGACATGCCGGTCCGCAGTACAGGACGAGGCACCGATCGTGCCTCTGGAAACCAATACGATCAGCGGCTGGTCGCGGCCGCTACAGCGCGCTTGGTCATGACGACGACCATGGCGGCCCGATACTCGGACGACCCATGCAGATCATTGTTCATGTCTGTCGGCGAAAGCTTCACGTTCGATACTGCGTCGGGAGAGAAGTTCGAAGCGAGTGCTTTCTCGAGTTCGGTGCAGCGGAACGCGGCCGATCTCGCGCCGGTCACGCCGACCCGGACGCCGTCCTTGCCCTTGCTCGCCATCACGCCGACCAGTGCGAATCGAGAGGCCGGCTGCTTGTACTTGATGTAGGCCGCCTGCTGCGGAATCTGGAAGGCGACCGAAATGATCATCTCGCCAGGTTCGAGCGCCGTTTCGTACAGTCCCTTGAAGAAGGAATCACCTTCCAGTTCGCGCTTGTTGGTCTTGATGCGCGCGCCCAGGCCGAGCACGGCAGCCGGGTAGCAGGCGGCCGGATCGGCATTGGCCAGCGAGCCACCGATCGTCCCGACATTGCGCACCATGTGGTCGCCGATGCCAGCCGCCAGTTCGGCCAGCGCCGGGCACGCCTGGCGAACGGCGTCCGAAGCACCGACGGCATGGTGCGTGGTCATCGCACCGATCGTGATCGTATCGCCGGTGACGGCAATATTATGCAGATCCGGAATCGCGGACAGGTCAATCAGATTCTCGGCCGACGCAAGCCGCAGTCGCATGGCCTGGATAAGGCTCTGGCCACCAGCCAGGTACCTCGAATCGGAGCTGCATAACTTCGCCGCTTCGTCCGGAGTGCCAGGGCGGTGGTAATCGAATTCATACATGGTCAGTTTCTCCCGGTTCAGGCTGTTTTTTGTAATAACTGCCACACTCTCTCGGATGTGGCTGGCATTGCGATTGCAGACACACCAATGGCATCGGTGAGGGCATTGATGAAGGCGGGTGGCGATCCGATGGCGCCTGCTTCACCGCAACCCTTTACGCCCAAAGGATTGTGGGTACAGGCAGTGACACAATTATCCACATGAAATGATGGTAAATCGTCGGCACGCGGCATTGTGTAATCCATGAACGATCCGGTCAGCAATTGGCCCGTTTCCTTGTCATAGACACAGGCTTCCATCATCGCCTGACCCAGACCCTGGGCGATGCCACCGTGAACCTGACCAGAAACGATCATCGGGTTGACGATGTTGCCGAAATCGTCGACCGCGACGAACTGGACCACCTTGGTATGACCCGTTTCCGGGTCGACTTCCACCTCGCAGACGTAGCTGCCCGATGGGTAGGTGAAGTTTGTCGGATCGTAGAACGCGTTTTCGTTCAGCCCGGGTTCCAGCGTTTCGAGCGGGTAGTTGTGCGGTACGTAGGCTGCCAGCGACACTTCGCCGAACGCCAGTTTCTTGTCGGTGCCCGCGACCTTGAACTCGCCATTCTCGAACGTGATATCGGTGTCGGCCGCTTCGAGGATATGAGCGGCGATCTTCTTGCCCTTGGCGATGATCTTGTCGACGGCCTTCACGATGGCGGTGCCGCCGACGGATAGCGACCGGCTGCCGTAGGTGCCCATCCCGAAAGGCACCCGGCCCGTGTCACCGTGCACGATTTCCACATTTTCGATCGGGATGCCGAGTTGACCGGCGACGACCTGCGCGAAAGTGGTTTCGTGACCCTGTCCGTGACTGTGCGAGCCGGTGAAGATCGTGACCGTGCCAGTCGGATGCACGCGTACTTCGCCTGCTTCGAACAGACCTGCGCGCGCGCCGAGAGCGCCGGCGATGTTCGATGGTGCCAGGCCGCAGGCCTCGATGTAGCAGGAATAGCCGAGGCCTCGCAGCTTGCCCCGTTTGGCGGCTTCTGCCTTGCGTGCCGGAAAGCCCGCGACGTCGGCCTGCTCGATCGCCTTGGTCAACGTCGCGTCGTAGTTGCCGATGTCGTAGGTCAGGCCGACCGGTGTCGCGTACGGGAACTCCGTGATGAAGTTCTTGCGCCGAATCGCCGCCGGGTCCATCTTCATCTCGCGCGCGGCCTGCTCGACCAGGCGCTCGACCGTATAGGTCGCCTCGGGTCGCCCAGCGCCCCGGTAGGCGTCGACCGGCGCCGTGTTCGTGAATACCGCCTTGACTTCACAATAGATGGCGGGCGTCTTGTACTGCCCGGCGAGCAGCGTCGCGTAGAGGATGGTCGGCACCGACGAGGCGAACGTCGACAGGTAGGACCCCATGTTAGCGATGGTATTGACGCGCAGACCGAGGAACTGACCGTCCTTGTCCATCGCCAGTTCGGCCTTCGTGACATGGTCGCGACCGTGCGCATCCGTCAGGAAGGATTCACTGCGTTCGGCGGTCCATTTGATCGGACGTCCCACGTGTTTCGATGCCCAGACCAGCGCGGTTTCTTCCGGGTACAGGAAGATCTTGGAGCCGAAACCGCCGCCGACGTCGGGCGCGATGACGCGCACCTTGGACTCGGGAAGGCCCAGCACGAATGCGCACATCAGCAATCGCTCGACGTGCGGGTTCTGGTTCGCGACATAGAGCGTATAGCTCTGATCGTGCTTGGAATACATCGCGTTGGCAGCGCGAGGCTCCATCGCGTTCGGAATGAGGCGATTGTTGATGAATTCCAGTTTGGTGACGTGATGCGCTTTCGCAAAAGCCGCCTCGGTCGCCGCCTGGTCACCGTGGCCCCAGTCGTAGCAGACGTTTCCGGGCACGTCGTCGTGCACGGCGCTTGCATGGCCGGCAGCACTGGCGGTATCGACCACCGCCGGCAGTTCCTCGTAATGGACGATCAGCAGTTCAGCGGCATCGCGCGCCTGCGAATAGGTTTCCGCCACGATCAACGCCACCGCATCGCCTACGTAGCGGACCTTGCCCTGAGCCAGAACCGGGTGTGGCGGCTCCTTCATCGGGTCGCCATTCTTGCTATGGATCAGCCAGCCGCACGGCAGGCCCCCCACCTTGGCTTCGGCGAGGTCCTCGCCCAGGAACACCCCCACGACACCCGGTGCGGAAACGACCGCCTGCTTGTCGATGGACTGGATGCGTGCGTGCGCATGGGGCGATCGGACGAAGAAGCCGAACGTCTGGCGAGGCAGGTTGACATCGTCGGTGTACTGACCGACACCCGTGAGAAAACGCTCGTCTTCGCGGCGCAGGATCGACTTGCCGATAGGCGAATTGGACATATCAGTCATGGTTGTCTCGGCTTGGAGGTGGTCGTGTCAGGCCTTCGCGGCCTGTTGCACGGCTCGCACGATGTTGTGGTAGCCCGTGCAACGGCAGATATTCCCATCGAGCCCTTCGCGAATCTGGTCTTCGGTCGGGTTCGGGTTGTCTTCGAGCAACTTGATTGCGGACATCACCATGCCGGGCGTACAGAACCCGCACTGCAGCGCGTGACAGTCGCGAAAGGCCTCTTGCATCGGGTGCATCGCACCATCGGAAATGCCTTCGATGGTGATGATCTCGGCCCCTTCGGCCTGCAACGCAAGCATCGAACAGGACTTGACCGCTCGGCCGTTCAAATGAACCGTGCAGGCGCCGCATTGCGCGGTGTCGCATCCGACGTGGGTGCCTGTCAACTCGAGGTGCTCGCGCAGCACCTGGACGAGCAGGGTGCGGGGATCGATCGAAACTGAAACCGCCTTGCCGTTCACCGTCAACCGAACGGTCTTTTGCATGTCTACCTCCTGGGATAATTTGAGACGCGCGGTTTGTTCTGGCCCGCCGTTCGCGACTGAATGATAGGCATGGATTCGATATTCCGCCAAATTTAACCTGGACCCACGTCATATTGGCAGCCTCGGGTCGTCCGGGCGCCTGCGACTTCTCCGACGGTCGGCCGATCGTTCGGCGGGCGAGGGCGGACCACTAGAATGGAATGCGCAAGTCGATGTGATCCTGTGGAGCGAACGAACTTGAATATTCCGGACGAATACCCGATGCCGCTCGCGCAGGTGCGGGACGCCGTCTCGGGGGAGGACCCGAGCGGCAATTTCGACTCGGCGATGATGCGCGCGGCCATCGCACAGGCCCACAACGCGCTTCTGGTTGGCGAGGTACCGGTCGGTGCGGTGGTCGTGCGCAACGGCCGGGCCGTCGCCACGGGTTACAACCACCCGATCGGATCGCATGATCCGACGGCCCACGCCGAAATCAGGGCGATCCGGATGGCGGCGGAGATCCTGGGCAACTATCGGCTGATCGATTGCGATCTCTACGTCACGCTCGAGCCGTGTGCCATGTGTGCCGGCGCCATCCAGCATGCACGCATTCGCCGCCTGATCTATGGTGCGGCCGATCCGAAGACCGGGGCATGCGGCAGCGTCGTGGATCTCTTTGCCACGCCATTGCTGAACCACCACACGGCAGTCGCCGGCGGGCTGTTGGCCGACGAGTGTTCGACGCTGCTCCGGGAATTCTTCGCCGAAAGGCGAGCGGCCGCGAAAAAGCGGCGCGACTCCGACGGCTAGTCAGGAGTCGCGCCGCTTGCGCGAGCGCGTGTGTCGACGATCGGATCTACTCGATCTTGGCGCTGTCGCGGAGGGTCTTCTGCAGATCGACGACGCGCTGGCGCTCGAGTTGCTGCTTGATCTGCGGCTTCACCGATTCAAGGCTGGGCGGCGGTGCGACTCGGGTGTCTTCCAGGAAGATCACGTGGTAGCCGAACTGCGACTTGACCGGGCTCTTCGTGTACTTGCCTTTCTCCAGCGCCGTCATTGCCGTGGAAAACTCCGGCACGAAGGTCGCCGGCGTGTTCCAGTCCAGGTCGCCCCCGCGTGCTGCCGAACCCGGGTCCTTCGACTGGGTGGCGAGTTCTTCGAATTTTCCGCCCTTGTCGAGGTCGGAAATGATCTTCTTGGCCGTGGCTTCGTCTTCGACGAGGATGTGCCGGGCGCGGTATTCCTTCTCTTCCGCCTGATCCTTGGCCGCGGCATCGAATTCCTTCTGGATTTCGGCGTCGGTGACCGGATTCTTGTCGAGCTGGTCACGGATCAGGGCGCCGATCAGGATGTCCTGGCGCGCGCGGATCAATTGATTCTCGACGTCGCCAGTGGCCGACAGCGAGCGCTTCTCGGCTTCCTGGACGAACAATTCGCGGGCGACCAGTTCGTCGCGAACGGCTTTGCGCAGTTCGGGCGAATCGGGGCGGCCCTGGGCAACCATCGCCTTGACGAAGGACTCGACCCGTGTGTCGGGGATGGCCTTCCCATTGACGACTGCCGCGTTCTCGGCGGCGACCATGCCAGACGCTGTCAAGACGCCGGCAACCAGCAGGCCCTGTCCGAGGCGGGTCAGATGGGAAGGCAGTCGAAAGGCGGTGGCGCGAACGGCGTGAACGGCAAACGGTTTGGCGAATTGCATGAAATTCCTTCACGAAATGGAGGGAGGTAGGGGACCGAGGAATCAGACGCCGTCGGTGCGAGCGTCGATCGTCAGTGCGTGAATTTGCGATGGCATCAGATCGGCGACGGGCGAATAGACGAGGCGATGCCGGGCCAAAGGGGCCAATCCGGCAAAGCGGGCACTGGTGACGGAAACCCGGTAATGCCCGCCGCCACCGGCAGCGCCGGCGTGGCCGGCATGCAGATGACTCTCGTCGACGACCTCGACGAGGTCACCAGGAAATGCGGCCGCAATGAGCTGCTGGACTTGTTGCGCGGTTGGGCGGCTCATCGGGCTTTGCCGTAATTTCGGCTAGAATCAAAGGTTGACCCATTATATACACGCCCCTGCAGCAATCTCGGGTGGCGGTCATATCCGGTTACGACAGTTCGGTTTCGATACCGGCCAGCGTTTTCCGAATGCATCTACTCGTATCAATTCTCAAGGCAATCCATCATGGCCGAAGTAACCCGTACCCGCCGCAACACCCTCGAGCGCAAATGCCTGCCGAAATCGCTCAAGCGGATGTTCCGCGGTTCGACACGCACCACGTTCAAGATGCTCGAGAAGATCAAGCCCACGAAGAACGCCCGCTAGACCGCTCTTCGACTGGTTCGTTTGCAACTGCGTGACCGGTAGCGATCGCAAACGACACCGAGTACCCGTTCTGCCGAACGATCGGCGGTCGTTGCGTCGATGTTCGTCGCATCATTCAGGCGCCACTGCGACCAGGTGTCTTTGCCTTGCCACTCTGCCGGTAGGCAGTTGCCTGCAAGCCGTCCGCGATCCCGGGTGGTGACCGATTTTCTTGATTGACCTGGATGTCCGGTTCGACAGGCGGGTTTTTCGACGGCTCCTGTCACACGCTGGATCGGTGTATCGATCGATCGGCGTCTCGATGGCGCCGTTCTCTCGATGGCGCCGTTCGAGCCGCGGTCTGCGCCCGTGACTGTCTCAACTGCGACTGTCTCGACCGTTCTGACCGTCTCGACCGTCTCGACCGACGTCACCCGCGACACGAGCCGGCGAACCGCCTTTCTCGGGCGTCGGTGCGTACCCCTTACTCAGGCGTCGGTGCGTACTGGATTGGCCGTGGCTTTCAGCCGGGCATCCACCGGACGGCAATGGCGTCGTCGCACGGTTGGGCGCCATGCTGCACCTGACATCATCGCATCTCCATTGCCCCGGCGAGCAGCGCTGAATGCGCGCATCGCCCAGCGTAGAATCGCTCAATTCTTTCGCTGAAGACCCCGCTGCCAGCGCAATCGCTTGCCAAAGGCACGTCACAGGAGACTCCGGACCATGAACGGTCAGATGATGCAGATGCCGCTGCTGATTTCCTCCATCCTTACGCATGGCGCCCGTCACCACGGCGACGTCGAAGTGGTATCGCGACGCGTCGAGGGTGACATCCATCGCACCGACTATCTGCATCTCGAGGAACGTGCGAGGCAATTGGCCAGCGCGTTGCGCGATGCCGGTGTCGGCGATGGTGATCGCGTGGCGACCCTGGCCTGGAACGGCTATCGGCACATGGAGATCTACTACGCGGTCGGCGGCATGGGGGGCGTGATCCACACGATCAATCCGCGCCTTCATCCGGAGCAGATCGCCTGGATCATCAACCATGCCGAAGACAAGTACGTGGCGTTCGATCTCACCTTTCTGCCGATCATCAAGGCGATCAGCAAGCTCTGCCCGACCGTCAAGGGCTGGATCGCGATGTGCGACCTGGACCACCAGCCTGCCGACAGCGGTGTCGACAGACTGCTGAACTACGAGACCCTGATCGCCAGCGGCAGCACCGGTTTCGCATGGCCGACGATGGACGAGAACACGGCGGTTGCCCTCTGCTACACGAGCGGCACGACCGGTAATCCGAAGGGCGTGCTGTACTCGCACCGTTCGACGGTATTGCACGCGTATGCGGCCGCACTGCCCGACGCGATGGGCGCTTCGGCGCGCGATGTGATCCTGCCCGTGGTGCCGATGTTCCATGTCAATGCCTGGGGCATTCCCTATGTCGCGCCAATGGTCGGCGCGAAGCTCGTGTTCCCGGGACCGAATCTCGATGGCAAGTCGATCCATGATCTTTTCACCGAGGAACACGTGACCTACTCGGCCGGTGTGCCGACGGTCTGGCTGGGGTTGCTGGCCTACGTGCAAGGCAACAAGCTCGATTTCGGCACACTCGGGCGTACGGTCATTGGCGGTTCGGCCTGTCCGCCTGCGATGATCCGAGCGTTCCGGGACTACGGCGTCGAGGTCATTCATGCCTGGGGCATGACGGAGATGTCACCGCTGGGCACGCTGGCGAAGCTGCAACTGCGTCACGAAAACGCCGACGAAGCCACGCGCCTGAAGGTCTTCGAGACGCAGGGCCATGTGATCTACGGCGTGGACATGAAGATCGTCGACGACCTCAATCGCGACCTGCCCTGGGACGGCAAGTCGTCAGGCAACCTGCTCGTGCGAGGTCCCTGGATCATCGAGACCTATTTCAAGGGTGAAGGGGGCGATCCGCTCGTCACCGATTCCCAGGGCCTGAAGTGGTTTCCCACGGGCGACGTCGCGACGATCAATGCCGAGGGCTACATGCATATCACCGACCGCAGCAAGGACGTGATCAAGTCGGGTGGCGAATGGATCAGCACGATCGATCTGGAGAATCTGGCCATTGCGCATCCTGCCGTGGCCAACGCGGCGGTGATCGGCGTCGCACATCCCAAATGGGATGAACGACCTTTGCTGATCGTCGCGCGCAAGCCCGGGGCGGAAGTCTCGCGCGAAGAGTTGCTGGCGTTCTATGAAGGCAAGGTCGCGAAGTTCTGGTTGCCTGATGACGTGCAGTTCGTCGACAGCATTCCGCTCGGCGCAACCGGTAAGATCCTCAAGACCAAACTTCGCGAACAGTTCAGCCAATACAAGCTGCCGACCGCGTGACGCGGCGACATCCGTCTTCGCATCCGTCGTACCGCCATCGTTTCAGTTGAGGGATTCGTCATGACTCAGGCTCGCTACACCCAGCACGGTGATGTCGCCGTGATCACCATGGAAAATCCGCCGGTCAATGGCCTCGGCCATGGGCTGCGCACCGGCATCGTCGATGCGCTGCACCGTGCCAATCGGGAGGTCAGCGTGAAGGCGGTGATACTCACCGGCGCCGGACGGGCCTTCTCGGGCGGCGCGGATATCCGCGAATTCAATACGCCGGCTTCGCTCGCCGAACCGAACCTGAGCACCGTGATCCGCGAGATCGAGCGTTCACCCAAGCCCGTGATCGCTGCCGTGCATTCGGTGGCGATGGGTGGGGGATTGGAACTCGCGTTGGGATGCCACTACCGGGTGGCCCTGGCCGGTGCGCAGATCTCGTTGCCCGAGGTCAAGCTGGGCCTGCTTCCAGGCGCGGGCGGCACGCAACGTCTGCCGCGAGTCGTTCCCTACGAGATGGCGCTGAACATGATCGTGTCGGGGGCGACCGTGATGTCGGAGAAGTTCGCCGGTACGCAATTGTTCGACAGGATGATCGAAGAGGATCTGATCGAGGGGGCGATGAGCTTCGCCCGTCAGGTCATTGCCGACGGGGCGAAGCGTCCACTGATCCGCCATCTGAAAGTCGACTACGCCGACGCCGAAGCATTCACCCAGTACGCGCACAACACGATCGCCGCGATGGCGCCGCAGTATCCCGCGCCTTTGCGATGCGTTCAGGCGGTGAAGGCCGCAGCGACGATGTCCCTCGACGAAGGGCTGGCACTGGAACGCTCGTTCTTCCTCGAACTCGTGATGACGCCGCAGTCGCGTGCGCTGCGCCACGCCTTCTTCGCGGAACGCGCCGCGACGAAGATTCCCGACGTGCCCTCCGATACGCCACTGCGCGAGATCCGCCAGGCGTCGGTCATCGGCGCCGGCACGATGGGCGGGGGCATCGCGATGAACTTCGCGAATGCGGGCATTCCGGTGGTGATGCTGGAACAGGAACAGGCCGCGCTCGATCGCGGCATGGCCACGATCCGGAAGAACTACGAGAACACCGTCAAGAAAGGGCGATTGTCTGCCGAAGACGCGGAGAAGCGCATCGCGTTGATCACGCCCAGCCTGCGCTATGACGACATCAAGGATACCGATATCGTCATCGAGGCGGTCTTCGAGGACATGAACGTCAAGCGGTCGGTGTTCCAGACCCTCGACCGGTACATGAAGAAGGGCGCGATTCTCGCAACCAATACGTCGACGCTGGACGTCGACAAGATTGCCGCCTACACGAAGCGTCCCGGCGACGTGATCGGCACGCATTTCTTCTCGCCCGCCAACGTGATGAAGTTGCTCGAGGTCGTGCGTGGCGCCCAGACGGCCAAAGACGTCCTGGCCACCACGATGTCGCTGGCACGCACCATCAAGAAGACTGCGGTGGTCAGCGGCGTTTGCGATGGCTTCATCGGCAATCGCATGATCGAGCAGTACAGCCGGCAGGCTTCCTACATGCTTGAGGAAGGGGCAAGCCCGCAACAGGTCGATCGCGCGATCGAGCAGTTCGGTTTTGCGATGGGCCCGTTCCGGATGGGTGACATGGCCGGCAACGATGTCGGCTGGTATATCCGCAAGCGCCGTTACGAGGAGCAGCCCGACCTCAAGTATTCCGCGGTGGCCGACCTGCTCTGCGAGATGGGTCGATTCGGTCAGAAGACGGGCCTGGGCTGGTACCGCTACGAAGCGGGCAATCGCAAGGCCATTCCGGATCCCGTCGTCGACGAGATGCTCGCGAAGCACCGCGCCGATATCGGCGCATCGACGCGCGACATCAGCGATGAGGAGATCGTGCAGCGCCTGGTCTTCGCGCTCGTCAACGAGGGCGCGAAGATTCTCGAGGAAGGCATCGCGATGCGCGCTTCCGATATCGACCTGATCTACCTCAGTGGCTATGGCTTTCCGCTCTACCGCGGCGGGCCGATGCTGTATGCCGACCAGTACGGGCTGTACAACGTCGTGAATCGCATGGAAGCGTTCGCGCGCAATCCGATGGGCGATCCTGCGTTCTGGACGCCGGCTCCGCTCCTGGCGTCACTCGCCGCGGCCAGCAAGACATTCAACGGATAAGTGAGGCAAATCATCATGCGTGAAGCAGTCATCGTTTCCACCGCCCGCACCGGCCTGGCCAAGAGCTGGAAGGGCGCGCTCAACATGACCCATGGCGCGACGATGGGTGGCCACGTCGTCCGGGCCGCGATCGAACGCGCCGGCATCGATGCCGCCGAAGTCGAAGACGTGTTGATGGGTTGTGCCACACCCGAAGGGGCGACAGGTTCCAACATCGCGCGGCAGATCGCACTGGCTGCAGGCTGCCCGGTGACAACCGCCGGTGCGACCGTCAACCGGTTCTGCTCGTCGGGCCTGCAGACCATTGCGATGGCCGCGCAACGCATCATCGCGAACGAAGGCGACGTGTTCGTGGCGGGTGGCGTCGAGTCGATCTCGTGCGTGCAGAACGAAGCGAATCGCCACATGGCCCGCGATCCGAATCTGCTCAAGCAGAAGCCGGAGGTGTATTGGTCGATGCTGCAGACTGCAGAGCAGGTCGCCAAGCGCTACGGCATCGGTCGCGACCGCATGGACGAATATGGCGCGCTTAGCCAGCAGCGCGCCTGCGCGGCCGCCGCCGCGGGCAGGTTCAAGGACGAAATCGTTCCGATCAAGGTGCGGATGGCCACGGCCGACCCCAAGACGCAGCAACTCGGCACGCGCGAAGTCACGCTGAGCGACGACGAAGGTCGCCGCGAGGGGACCACCGCCGAGTCGCTGGCGAAGATCCGTTCGGTGTTTCCGGGGGGCGTCATTGCAGCCGGCAATGCGAGCCAGTTCTCCGACGGGGCCGGCGCCTGCGTGATCATGGATTCGAAGCTGGCCGAGAAGCGCGGCCTGAAGCCACTCGGTATCTTCCGCGGCTTCGCGGTGGCGGGCTGTGAGCCCGACGAAATGGGTATCGGCCCGGTCTTCGCGGTACCGAAGCTGCTGGCTCGCTGCGGCAAGAAGGTCTCCGACATCGATCTGTGGGAATTGAACGAGGCCTTTGCCGTGCAGGTGCTCTACTGCCGCGACAAGCTCGGCATCCCCGATGACCGACTCAACGTCAATGGCGGCGCGATTGCCGTCGGGCATCCCTATGGCGTGAGCGGCCAGCGTCTGACGGGGCACGCGCTCATCGAGGGCAAGCGGCGTGGCGCCAGACTGGTCGTCGTGACGATGTGCATCGGCGGCGGGCAGGGTGCGGCTGGCCTGTTCGAGGTCGTTTGACGGATGGCCGGACTCCAGGATGGCGCCGGCCTGCTCGTCGAGCAGATCGAGTCCGATCCTCACGGGCCGTTCCCGATCGATATTCCGTTCCTTCGCCTTCTCGGTGTGTCGCTGCTCGCGTTCGGTGATGGCCGTGCCGAACTCGGTCTGGCGCATCGACCCGAGTTGCAGAACACGTTCGGCATGGCGCATGGCGGTGTCGTGATGACGCTGCTCGACGTGGCGATGGCCATGGCGGCGCGGGCGGCGCAGCCGTACCAGGATGATGATCGTTCGAAGGGGATGATCACGATCGAGATGAAGACCAGTTTCCTGCGACCCTCCCGCGGTGCGCTGCGTGCACTCGGGCAGTGCCTGCATCGCACATCGACATTGGCCTTCTGCGAGGCCGAGTTGCGCGACGACACGGGGTCCGCACGGGCCCGCGCAAGCGGCACGTTCAAGTATCTCAAAGTGCGTTCCTGAACGCGCTTCGATTCGACCTCGCCGTGCAACGTCGTGCGGTGGGAACAACGGGCGCGTGTCCAACGTCACCGCCGCCCCAGGAGACACAGCATGAGCAACAAGAACCAACGCGTCGTCCTTGCATCACGTCCCGCGAAGGAGGCCGGCGTCGAGCACTTTCGACTCGAGGATGCGCCCATGCCCGTTGCGGCGGATGGGCAGGTCGTCGTGCGCAACCACTACCTGTCGCTCGATCCGTACATGCGTGGCCGGATGGACGACACCAAGAGTTATGCCGCTGCCCAGGTTGTCGGCGAGACGATGCAGGGCGGCACCGTGGGCGAGGTCATTGAATCCCGCTCGACGCATTTTGCGGTCGGGGACCGGGTGTCGGGCATGCTGGGCTGGCAACTCTACGGCGCGGCCGACGCGAAGGAATTGCGCAAGGTCGATACGACGCACGTGCCGTTGTCGGCGTATCTGGGTGTCGTGGGCATGCCGGGTGTCACGGCCTGGAT
The DNA here is from genome assembly GCA_041736455.1 of Burkholderiaceae bacterium. Lineage (GTDB taxonomy): Bacteria > Pseudomonadota > Gammaproteobacteria > Burkholderiales > Burkholderiaceae_E > JAUIAI01. The sequence goes on from JBGSTN010000351.1 coordinate 14,581, forward strand.
CGGCCTGAACAAGTTCGTCGAGCCCAAGGCCGGTGAAACGGTCGTGGTGTCGGCCGCGAGTGGCGCGGTCGGGTCGGCGGTCGGGCAG
>JBGSTN010000197.1:0-3993 GCA_041736455.1 Burkholderiaceae bacterium
ACGCCAGCCGAACACGAGTGGCGAGTCGATGAGCACGATGGAAGCGACGAGTCCGGCCAGGCGTTCGCCCGCGAGGAGCGAAAGGTATCCGCCCATCGAATGTCCTGCCAGTGCCGGCGGGCGATCGGGCGTGGCGAGTGCGCGCACCTGCGAGATGACGCGTTCCGTCATGTGCGGCCAGCGCGCGGCGGCATCCATGCCGATCGGCGAGTCGATGACGGGCATCGTATGGATGGTGGCCGACTGGCCGAGCGCCTCCAGGAACTGCCGATACGAACCGGTCGGGAATCCATTGGCATGCAGGAAAAGAATCGGTGGTGAATCGTTCAAGGTATGGGGTTGCCAGATCGCTTGCGTTGAGTTGAACCGAATGGGTTGGTTGAATCGAATGAGTCGAACGCGCTGCATTCTCAGGCACCGATCTCGTCGGGGCAGTCGCAGACCGGATCGGCGGCAAAGGGTCGGCCACCCAGCACGGTGCCCCAAACCTTGATGTCACGCAATTTATCGGGAGCGACCGCCGTCGGATCCTGTTCGAGCACGGCGAAATCGGCCTTCTTGCCGGCCTCGATCGAGCCGACTTCATGGTCGAGCTTGAGCGTGAAGGCTGCGCCCAGCGTGATCGCGTACAACGCGTCGGCCGTCGTGATCCGCTGGGCGGCACCGAGCAGACGACCACTCGCGGTCAGGCGGTTGACGGCGCACCAAGCGGTGAACAAGGGGCCGAGCGGTGTGATCGGTGCATCGGAATGAATCGCATACGGCACGCCCAGGCGCTGTGCCGAGGCGCAGGCATTCATGCGTTCGGCGCGCTCGGGGCCGACCGTCAGGCCATAGTGCTCGTCGCCCCAGTAGAACAGGTGATTGGCGAACAGATTCACACTCATGCCGAGCGCCTTGATCTGGCGCATCTGGGCGTCGTCGACGAGTTGGCCATGCTGCAGCGTGAAGCGATGATCTGCAGCCCGGCAGGTCCGCGATACTTCTGCCATCGTGTCGAGCACCAGTTGCGTCGCTTCGTCTCCATTCGTGTGCAGATGGATCTGAACGCCGTTCTCGAGGCCCAGGCGCAGCGCCTAGCGCAACTCCTCGCGAGCGATGTACCAGAGGCCGTTCGGTGCGCCATTGAAGTAACCGGGCCAGCGCAGACGCGCCGAGAAACCCTGTATCGACCCGTCGACCACGAGTTTGACGCGCCCCAGGCGCAGGCGATCGGTGCTCTGGCCGGCCAACTCGCGTGCGCGCGCAATCGTCGCGGGAACCGGTTCTGCCAGCAATCGCAGCAGCGGCACGATGCGCACGGGAAAATCGTTCGCACCCGTCGTGTCGAGCATCGTCGTCAGGATCTCATCGGTCAACGGGCTGGCCAGGTCGGTGGCGGTCGTCACGCCACGCCGGACGCAGAGCCGGCCGAATCGGCGCAGGCCGTCGACATCGGCGCCGAGAAATCCCCTGTCCAGCGGCGTCTTGCCCAGCAGCGGTGTCATGGCCTCCGGCCCTTTCAGTTCGCCGGTGGGGACGCCGTCATCGCCCAGTGGAATGCCTGGATGGACGACCCCGGTGCGCAGCCAGCCCACCGCCCGCAGGCCTGCGCTGTTGGTGCTGATGATATGACCACTCGCATGCATCATCGCGACGATGCGGGTTTCGGAGACGCGGTCGAGATCATCGCGCAAGCATCGCCGCGCGTGGAAATAGATCGGGTCGAAGCCCCATGCAACCAGCGGCTCGTCGTCGGCTCCCAGCGTTTCCTCGGCCGCGACCAGTCGCGCGATCACGGTCTCGAGGTCGGGTGCGCCGGCCCAGACCCGACCATCCGGATCCATCCGGTCATGAAAGCCGCAATAGACGAAGCGCCAGAGCGCGCCTTCCATGATGTGGCAGTGGCCTTCGACCAGGCCCGGCATCAATACATGCTTGCTGAAGCGCTCGTCGACGGTGGCACTGCCCCAGCCGCGCGCTTCGTCCAGGCTGCCCGCCGAGAGAATGCGTCCATCCCTGACTGCGACGTGACTGACGACCGGACGGTTCGGATTCATCGTGAGGGTGCGTCGGGTCGCGTAGATGATCGTGTCGCTCAACGGAACCTCCTGGCGAGCATTCGGGTCGGCGGTCGCCCGGGAGATGTCGCTGATCAGTGCACATTGTAGGGTCGTCCCCGCGGCACGAGCGTCCTGCGGCCGGCCGATCGACGCATCGTCTATGCTCCGCAGACCTGTCCGCCGGCCAGGACAGGATCACGACCATCAGGAGACCCAACATCATGTATGTCGTCAGCGTCGACTTCTTCGTCAAACCCGCGCACCGGGAGGCATTCATTCCGCGGATGGTGGCCAACGCGACCGCGTCACTCGCCGATGAACCGGGGTGCAGTCAATTCGACGTGGCCATCGCGGAAGACGATCCCTGCCACATTTATCTGTATGAAGTTTATGATGACCGCGCGGCATTCGATGCTCATCTCGCCACGGCGCATTTTCGGCAGTTCAATGAAACCACTGCCGACTGGGTGCAGGACAAGCGGGTGGCAACTTTCAAACGGATCGCGCCCTGAGCGCCATTCGACAAGACACGACGAGGAGACGAACAGTGGCAGACCTACAAGGGCAGGTGGCATGGATCACGGGTGCCGGATCCGGTATCGGCGAAGCGGCAGCGCACAAGCTTGCCGGACTCGGCGCAACGGTGGTGCTCACCGGACGCAGGCGCGAGCTGCTGGACACGGTGGCCGCCGCGATCAAGGCCGCCGGCGGCGAGGCCTGGGTGCAGCCCGGTGACCTGTCGCAGGGAAAGGTATCCGCGCGAATCGCCGCAGCGATCGCCAAACGCCTGGGTCGCCTGGACATCCTCGTCAACAATGCCGGGTCGAACGTGCTGAAGCGCAGCTGGGCCGAACTAGCGCCCGACGCGGTCGATGCCGTGGTCGGTGCGAATCTGTCGAGTGCGTTCTACTGTTCGATCGCCGTGCTGCCGATGATGCGCGAGCAGCAAGGCGGCCTGCTGATTCACACGGCGTCCTGGGCTGGCCGATTCGTGAGTCCGTTGTCGGGGCCCGCCTACAGTGCGAGCAAGCACGCCGTGGTGGCGATGAGTCACAGCATCAACATGGAAGAGTTTCGCCATGGCATCCGCTCGACAGTGATCTGCCCGGGGGAGGTTGCCACGCCGATTCTCGACAAGCGACCGGTGCCCGTATCGGCGGCCGATCGCAAACGGATGTTGCAGAGCGTCGACCTGGCCGAGACCATCGCCCACGTGGCGTTGGCACCGCCCCATGTCTGCCTCAACGAGATTCTCATCAGCCCGACCTGGAACCGCGGCTACGTGCAGGCAGGCGGGGGCGGCAAGCGACCCTCCCTCTGACGCGATTGCCGCGCGTCCCACGAGCGCGCGCGGTGTGACTTAAGTCACGATGACAGGTTCGGCCCTGCGGCACATTAGCGCCTCAGGAGGGATGAAACTTGTCACGAACATTGGCGGTCACGCGCGCCGACGGCCGTCAGACCGAAACCGCATTCACCGGTGAACGGCTGCGGATCGTTGCCGAGGGCGGCGCAAGTTACCGGCTCGTCGATCGCGACAATCCAGCGCTTGCCGCACGAGCGACGGTGCTGCGAGTCGACGATGATCTCGTCATCAAGCTGGTCGACGACGGGACCGAATTCGTCATCGAGCAATGGTTCTTCGTCTGCGATGTCGATTACCGCGGTTGCACGATCGAACTCGAATCGCTTGGGGGAGTGCCGGGTGAAACCCTGCAGCCCCGATCGGCTTCGATGGCCGGTATTGCCGGAGTTACCGGGCTGATCTGGTCTTCGCCCGTCCAGCCGTCGGCACCGGCAGACAGTGTTCAACGGTCGACGACGAGTGCCGATCCGGGCGCTGCCGGATCAGGCTCCCTCGTGTCTTCTGACAGTGGCTGGCTCTTCAAGCCGGCCCTTGCTGGCGCGGCCGGTCTGCTGGTCGTGGGTGCAGCCGTCGGCGGCGGGTCCG
>JBGSTN010000202.1:0-3760 GCA_041736455.1 Burkholderiaceae bacterium
CGGCGACACGCGTGCGCCGAGCAGCGTGTCGGGCGAATCGACCGGCAGGTGCAGTGCCCAGTAGACGAGCGCCACCGCATCGTCGTAGGCGTTGCTCGTGCCCTGGCCGAACCGAAGATCGGCGGCATGGAACGACGAGACGGCGGTCCGCAGCACATCGCGCACGGTGCCAAGCAGAGGCGCCAGTTCGTCGAGATCGGGTGCGTCGCGCCTGGATGGGGAGATGGCCTGCTTCATGAGTCTGCCGACCCGAATCCCAGGGTGCGCTGATAGACCGCTTCGGAGTAACCGACCAGCACGTGCTCGCCGGCCGTGAGTACGGGCCGACGGATCAGCGTGGGTTGGGCGATCAGTGCATCTCGCGCGGAACGTTGGTCGACGATCGCATGTCGTTCCGAATCCGTCATCGCTCGCCAGGTCGTCCCGCGGCGGTTGATCAGGGCGTCCCAGGGCACATGGGAAAACCACGCGTCGAGCTGCTCGGCCTGCAAGCCGTCGCGGCGGAAATCATGGAAACGATACTCGACGCCGTGAGCGTCGAGCAGTCGCCTGGCCTTGCGAACCTGGTCGCAATTGCGGATGCCGAAGAGGGTGATTCCGCTCATGACCAGATCGTACCGGATTCAGATATTGAGCAGGAAATCGGAGAACGACGCCTCGGTACCTTCCTTGCCTTTCGCCTTTTCCTGCGCGCCGCGCAACGAATTGAACAGATCGTTGTCGTCGGGCGGCGATCCCGCCAGCATCGCACGCACGTCGCCGCCGGCAGGCGGCTTGAGCGGTGCCATCACCGATTCGCGACTGGTGCTGTTCTCAAGGTTCCACAAGAGGTTCGTCGGCGAGTCGGAATTGGCCATCGCGTCTTCGCGTCCGATCTTGCCTTCCCGCACCAGCCCGGCCAGGCACTGGTCGAACGTGATCGAACCCGGCGCGAGGCTCTTCTCCATCGCTTCCTTGATTTCGGACAGCCGTGCCTGTTCGATCAACTCGGCGATCAGGCGGGTATTGAGCATCACTTCGACGGCCGGCAGGCGACCACCATCCTTGGCCCGGACGAGTCGCTGCGAGACGACAGCCTTGAGGGTCGCGGCAAGATCCGACAACAGGGCACGACGATTCTCTGGCGAATAGAAACTGATGATCCGGTTCAGCGCATGGTTGGCATTGTTGGCGTGCAGCGTGGCGAGCACGAGATGTCCGGACTGCGCATAGGCGAGCGCCATCGACATCGCGTTGGTATCGCGAATCTCGCCGATCAGGATGCAGTCGGGTGCCTGACGCATCGCATTCTTGAGCGCGATTTCGATCGATGCGGTATCGGTGCCGATCTGGCGCTGGTTGACGATCGATCGCTTGTTCTTGAACGTGAATTCGATCGGGTCCTCGAGCGTCAGGATATGGCCGGATTTTTCCGCGTTGCGATGATCGATCATTGCCGCGAGCGATGTCGACTTGCCCGATCCGGTCGCGCCGACCATCAGCAGCAGGCCGCGCTTCTCCTGGACCAGGCCCGCGAGCTCCTCGGGCAGATTGAGGTCTGCCAGCGACGGGATCGTTCCCGGAATGAAACGCACTACGACGGCCGGCGTGCCCCGTTGCTGAAAGACGTTGATGCGGAAGCTGCCGACTTCGCGCAGCCCGTAGCCGACGTTGAGTTCGTGATCGAGATCGAAGGTCTGCCACTGGCGATCGGTGAGTATCTCGCGGATCAGTGACTCGACCGTAGCCGGATCGAGAATCTGGTCGTTCACCGGGCGGGTCGAGCCGTTGAGCTTGATCTGTACCGGTGATCCAGCCGACAGGAAAAGATCAGACGCCCGCTTTTCCGCCATGAAGCGAAGCAGTTTTTCCATTCGACCGGATGACATGGTTCAGTCCCCTCGCAGCAACTCGTTGATCGCGGTCTTCGCGCGGGTCTGCGCATCGACCCGTTTGACGATCACCGCACAGTAGAGGCTCACCTTGCCATCCGCCGAAGGCAGACTGCCCGGCACGACGACAGAGCCCGAAGGCACACGACCATAGTGGACCTGGCCGGTGCTGCGTTCGTAGATCTTGGTACTCTGACCGATGAAGACGCCCATCGACAGCACGGAGTTCTCTTCGACGATCACTCCTTCGACGACTTCCGATCTCGCGCCGATGAAGCAGTTGTCTTCGATGATCGTCGGGCTCGCCTGCAGCGGTTCCAGAACGCCGCCAATACCGACGCCACCAGACAGGTGCACATTGCGACCTATCTGTGCGCATGATCCGACTGTCGCCCAGGTATCGACCATCGTGCCCTCATCGACGTACGCACCGATATTCACATAAGAAGGCATCAGCACCACGTTGCGGGCGATAAAGGCGCCGCGGCGCGCGACAGCCGGTGGAACCACCCGATAGCCGCCGGCGCCGAAGTCAGCGTCACCGAATCCGCCGAACTTGGTCGGGACCTTGTCGTAGAACTGCAGGTCGCCCGCTGCAACGACCTGGTTGTCGTGCAAGCGGAACGACAGCAACACGGCCTTCTTGAGCCATTCGTGCACCGTCCATCGGCCGTCGATCTTCTCGGCGACACGTGCACGGCCCTGGTCGAGGTCGGCAATCACGTGGGTCACCGCGTCGCGCAGTTCGGCCGGCGCGGATGATGGACTCAGTTCGGCGCGATTCTCCCAGGCCGATTCGATCAGTGTCTGGAGATTGCTCATGGCTTCCTTTTCGATGGGAGATGGTGCGGGACTGGCCTTGGCTGCTCAGCATGAAATGTGGTGCTTCGATGGCGCGATGGTTCGGACGGTCGACGCGGTCGCTCAGATGCCGGCGCCTCGGCGGCAGAACTCGGCGATCCGATCGGCGGCCTCGATGCAGGCGGCCAGTGGGGCCACCAGCGCGATGCGCAGAAAGCCGCTGCCCGGGTTGCCGGATTGGAGGCCGCCACCCCCCGGGCTGGCCGTCGCCGGGTTGCCGTCCCTGGTCACGCGACCGAGCAGGCTTCCGGGGAGCAGCCGCACATTATATTGGCGCAACAACTCGACGCCGAACCTCACATCGTCGGCATGCGGGGCACGTGCCCAAAGGTAGAAGCCGGCCGTCGGGCGAGCGACGTCCAGTACGCTCGCCAGCCGCGGGACGACCGCCAGGAACTTCTCGTCGTACAGCGCCCGGTTCGTCGCCACATGGACCTCGTCATTCCATGCCGCGATCGATGCGGCCTGAACCGGCGGACTCATCGCACTGCCGTGATATGTCCTGTAGCGGAGGAATTCCGCGATGATCGTGGCATCGCCGGCGACATAGCCGGAGCGCAGACCGGGTGCGTTGGAGCGCTTCGACAGACTCCCGAACACGACCAGGCGCTGATTGTCACGACCGAGCAGCGCTGCCGCCTGCAGGCCGCCGAGCGGCGGAACAGCCTCCGGCGGATACAGTTCGCTGTAACACTCGTCGGAAGCGATGACGAAACCATATTTATCGGAAAGTTCGAATAATAATTTCCATTCATCGATATTTATTACTGATCCGGTCGGGTTGCCCGGAGAACAGACGAAAACCAGCTGCGTTCCTTGCCAGATCGCCTCGGGAACGGCGTCCCACGCGCAGGTCTGCTTCGCTGCGGGGGTCTGGGCCACGTAATGGACCCGCGCGCCGGCGAGCAGCGCGGCTCCTTCGTATATCTGGTAGAACGGATTGGGCGAGACGACGACGGCGTCGCGACCGGCGTCGACGACCGTCTGCGTGAGGGCGAACAGGGCCTCCCGCGATCCCAGTACCGGCA
>JBGSTN010000230.1:0-3299 GCA_041736455.1 Burkholderiaceae bacterium
AGCTGCCGGCTGCGCGACCCGTTCGGCCATACGTGGCTCATCGGTCACGAGATCGAGAAGCTCACGCCGGCGCAGATGCAGCAGCGCTACGACGCGTTGTTCGAAGGATGATCCTTCCGATCCGCCACCCGGTCGTCCCCGTGTCTCGGTGCTTGCCGGATTCGTGACCCTGCCTACCCATGGTGCCCTCGAGTGGGGATGTGCCCGCGCCGGTGATCCGCTGCAATGCCCCCGGGATTCATCACCGCGGAGCCGAACGCATGAAGTCATCGACCTATGGACAAGCCATCCACGGCCTCAGTGTCGACGGCAGGTCCTTGAGCGCGTCCGTGTTCAACGAACACCAGGTGCGAGCCGCCGCCGGGCTCACGCTGGCAATCGGCGCGGTCGCCTATGCCTTCTTCGTCCAGATGTACCTGCCGATCCGGATCGTCGCGATGCTGTTCTTCATCGAGTTCGCACTGCGCGTCACGCTGGGCGTGCACCGCAGTCCTCTGGGCATGCTGGCCGGTCTGCTGGTGCGGCGCCAACCACCGATGTGGGTGTCGGCGAAGCCGAAACGTTTTGCCTGGACACTGGGGCTGGCGATGACGTTCTCGATGATCTTCATCGGCATTGCCGATGTGCGTGGCGCGTTGCCGCTGACCATCTGCGTGGTGTGCCTGGTACTGATGTGGCTGGAAACGGCGCTCGGTCTTTGTCTGGGTTGCGAGATCCACGGCGTTCTGGTGCGCCGCGGATGGGTGAGACGCGACACGGCCTACGAGGTCTGCGCAGGCGATGCGTGCGCGGTACCCATGTCGTCGACCCTGGTACAATCTCGCCACGCTTCAGGTGCCGCGCCTTCGCTCGAAGGTGTGGTTAAACGGGAAGCCGGTGCGTTCGAGTCACGGGGCCATGCTCCAACGAATTCGACAAGACCGGCGCTGCCCCCGCAACGGTGAGCGAGTAGCGAGCGGTATCGCAGCCACTGGATGATCGATCCGGGAAGGCACCGCAAGCTTTCGGTTTCGATTCGACGACCGACACTCGCAAGTCCGGATACCGGCCTGCGGCCTTGGTGCTGACATTGCGGTGGGCGATGCAGGCCGAAGGCGGCCGGCAGATACTCTTTCGACCACCATTCGCGCCGTTTCCCGCTCTCCCCCCATGTCGGCAGTTCTGGTCAGTTTCCGCACGTGGGGTGCGGCTGGAGAGGCATGTGTGTTCGTCCGCAGTACGCGCAATCAGCGCGACTTTCTCATTGGATTCTTCAAGTTCCACCGTACGCGCAGGTTTGTTGATCGCAGCAGGCGTCTTGAGTACCGGCGCGTTCGGTCAACATCAGGCATTCGCTCAATCGCAGTCCGTCGCCGGCTCGCAATCCGCCCTTGATTCGCCGGCGATCGTCGAATCGCCGCCCACCATCGATTCACCGGCCACCATCGATCCACCGGTCGCCATCGATCCTCAGTGGTTGCTCGCCCAACAGCAGACGGTCGCGCGGCCGCTGCTGCTCGATCCGCTGGTCGTCACTGCCACTCGCTCGCCGGCGCGCGTTTCCGACGTGGTCGCCGACGTCACGGTCATCGATCAGGCGGCGATCGAGGCCCAGGAAGGCAGGACACTCGTCGAACTGCTGTCCCAGGCGCCGGGCCTGCAATTCACCGCCAACGGCGGGTTGGGCAAGGTGTCGTCGTTGTTCGTACGCGGCCTGGAGGCGCGCCATGTGCTGCTCCTGATCGACGGCGTGCGCCTGGGCTCGGCAACGCTCAACAGCGCTTCGCTCGACAACCTGCCACTCGATGCGATAGAGCGCATCGAGATCGTGCGCGGCCCGATGACGTCGCTTTACGGCAGCAACGCGATGGCCGGGGTCGTGCAGATCTTCACGCGCAAAGGCAAGCCGGGGGTGTTCGGCAATGCACGCCTGGGTGTCGGCAGCAACGGCTATGGCGTCGCCGCCGGAGGCGTGAACTATGGCACCACGACCTTCGACATCGCGGCGCAGGCCCAATACCAGCGCACCGACGGTTTTTCAGCAACCAGTCCGCAGGTGGCGTTCGGCAGCCACGATCCCGACGATGACGGATTCGAGCAGGAGGCTGGCAGCTTGCGCGCCGGTTGGAACATCACGCGCGACTGGCGCCTCGAAGGTCTGTGGCTCGACTCGCGCGGCAAGACGCAGTTCGACGACGGTCCTGGTGTCGATACGCGCGCCACGATACTCAACCGGGTGCAATCGTTGCAGATTGCCGGCCCGGTGACCAGCGATTGGCGTACGCAGGTTGCATTCGGTCGTTCGGTCGACAGCTTCGATGTGCTCGCGTCGGCGAACGGGCCTTTCAGTCTCGGCGAGACGCGCACCGACCAGACGCAACTGTCATGGGAGAACCGGCTGGCGTTGCCGTTGGGCGAAGCCCTCGTGCTGGCCGAACGCGTCGAACAATCGGTGAGTCGCCCTGGCGAACCGTATGCGGTGAGTGACCGCAACATCGATGCGCTGGGATTGGGGTGGTCGGCCAATGTCGGTGCGCACGATTTCGCGACGAGTCTGCGTCACGATCGATACTCGCAGTTCGATGGCAAGACCACGGGCGCGCTCGCCTACGCCTATGCGTTGACCCCGGCATGGCGCGCCGGTGGTTCGTATGGCACGAGTTTCACCGCCCCGAGCTTCAACCAGCTCTACTACCCGGGATTCGGTAACCCCGATCTGCAACCGGAAGAGGGCCGGCATGGTGAAGTGTTCGTGCAATGGCAGACCGGGTCGCAGCGCATTCGTCTCACGCAGTACGAGAATCGCTACGACGGTTTCATCGGTGGTGGGCCGCAGCCGACGAACATTCCTCAGGTGGAGATCTCCGGAACGTCGATCGCCTGGGATCGTGCGTTCAAGTCGGTCACGCTGTCGTCGTCGTTCGACTATATCGATCCACGCAATACGACGAGCGACGGCGTGGATGCGGGCAAGCTGCTGCCACGTCGCGCGCAACGTGCGTTGAAGGTCGCTGCCGACTGGAGTATCGGCGCCTGGCGGCTCGGCGCAACCTGGAATGCATACTCCGAGCGCTTCGATGACACCGCCAACACCATCCGGCTCGGCGGTTATGGCATCGTCGACCTGCGTGCGGATCGGCAATTGTCACCCGCCTGGTCGCTGGGATTGCGTGTCAACAACGTCGGTGACAAGCCCTACGAGACCGCTTATGGCTACAACCAGGCCCGGCGGGAAGGCTTCGTGACGCTGCGCTGGAGTCCACGTTGACCACACCGAACCGGGCGAGGCGACCGGCCGGAACGCTGCGGCCGGTCGAGAC
>JBGSTN010000257.1:0-3701 GCA_041736455.1 Burkholderiaceae bacterium
GATTCGTCGAGCGGCTTGATGCCAATGCCCGTGAGCTAACCACGCTCTGGCCTGATGGCCTGACACTGTCTCGCTACAACTGGTTGATCGGAGCTGATAGAAAGGCGCGACCATGGCGAATACAGGCTGCTGGGGTCTTTCCGGCATTGATACCTACGCTGGCAGGCGAACGTGGTGAGGTCGAGCCAGTGGAACAGACTCTGATCGCGGTTATCGACGCGGGGCGTTCGCTAATCCAGGCTCTCGAAAAGAATTACGGTGTGCGAAAGGCCATCGCCCGGCATGCCCTGTGCATGCCGGCCTGGCTGCTGGAGCCCCCCCGACCTGGCCGCCTGGCTGTGTTGCTGCGGGGTATGTCTGAACTTCCGCCGGAGCGTTATCCCCGTGGCGAGGCGGATTGGCGTATTTACCACCGTTTACTCTATGTATTGTTACCCTCCCTCATGGGGCGTCCAGCATCTTCCAGGCTTAATGCGGCTTTTCTGGCGGCCATCTCCAGGCGCGGCTGGCAGGTCACGGATAGAAAACTGGAAAAGGCCGGGTTGAACGACGAGGATGCGTATCTCTTGCGGCAATTGGTGGCAGCCTGCAACCGGGTACTTGCTTGGGTTATCGTTGATGTTGGCAAGGTGCCCCAGACAACCGCTACATCTTTGGCCAGCAGGATTCTGGATACCGCACTGGTTTCCATCGGCGTGGTCAATCTGGCGGCCATCGCGCGTCAGTGGCCGATGCTTGTGGGCAGGTCACGTCTGGAACACAAGACCTGGTGGGACCAACTACGGGGCAAGAGTTGGCCTGCTGTTATCGATGCCCCTTTCGAATGGGAAGAATGCCGGGTCGTAGCCTTGACCCGTCCCGAGGAATTGGTGGAGGAGGGCGAAGCCATGGGGCATTGCGTAGGAACCTATGTGCAGAGTTGCCTGGAGGGTGAATCCTTCATCTTTTCCGTGCGTAGGGACGATGGTGTTCGCTTGGGTACAGCGGAGTTGGTGTTCAAGCCAAACCGCGCGTCGAATCAATACCGGATTGACATCAGGCAGTTCAAGGGTCCAGGCAACAGTCAGGTTTGCGCGCAGGGGGCGAGGGTTCTTACCACCTTCAAGAACCACTTGGAGAAAGATGAATCCCAGGCACGAATACCCCAGGTCATAAGAGACATCGAGAAGGCCCGCAAATGGCGTCGCCAGGGAGTCGACGCCAAGCGCATTGATTATGAGATTGAGGTCGAAGCCCTGCGCCGGATGCCGGATGTACGGCTCAGGCTGAGCACTCTGACCCGCAAGGCCGTCGACGAACTTCAGCGTAAATGCCCACATGCTGAGGTTCAAAGAGGCAGCCGAAATGGTGAGCCTACCCAGGCAGCCTGAATCATCCCGGGTTTCCTAGACACTTTCAACGGTCAGTGGACTACCCGGGCTTCAGTAGGCATTCCGGGCCTATGCTTAGGGCCTGCATAGCTGACCTAGGTAGCGGAGTACTCCAACGGAAGCTCTGGCCGAGGACGAGACGGTTGGACTCCCCAAGCTGAACTTCTGCTTTTCTGGCCAACTTCACCCTGAGCGAGACTAGCGCTCTAACTTCGGATAAGTATCTTATTCCTGATATTTGTAACATAATTCAAAAATGAGTGAATCTACCAAATCCAGCTATGGCGGCGCCCGTCCCGGTGCTGGCCGCCCCAAAGGCGAACCGACCAAAGTCATCCGTCTGCCGCTTCGTCTCGCATCCGCCGTTCAGGCGCTTGTCTCGGCTCCGCCCGGTACACGGGTTCCCCGTCCTGATGCTGCACGCCTGACTCTGCCGATGTTCGGCCACAAGGTTCGCGCGGGCTTTCCTTCACCCGCCGACGACTATGTGGAGGCATACCTCGACCTCAACGAACACCTGATCGAGCACAAGGATGCGACGTTCTTCGTTCAGGCAACGGGCGACTCGATGATGGGTGCGGGTATCCAGGAAGGAAATCTGCTGGTGGTTGATCGTGCGCTGGAGGCCCGCCATGGTGACATCGTCATTGCCGTGATCGACGGTGATCTGACGGTGAAGCGACTGGAAAAGCGCCGTGGACGAATCCGACTGATGGCCGAGAACCAAGCCTATGCCCCCATCGAGTTCGCGGAAGGGCAGGAACTCACCATCTGGGGGGTCGTCACCAGCGTCATCCAGCGGATCAAGCGATGAGTTTCGCGCTGGTCGATGGCAACAACTTCTACGTCTCCTGCGAGCGGGTGTTCAACCCCAGGCTTGAAGGCATACCCGTTGTCGTGCTCTCCAACAACGACGGCTGCGTGGTTGCCCGCAGTGCCGAGGTCAAGGCGCTGGGCGTCAAAATGGGCGCGCCGTGGTTCCAGCTTAAAGACCTGGCTGCCCGGCATGGCATTGTGGCGCTGTCTAGCAACTACACGCTCTACGCCGACATGAGCAACCGCATGATGGGCGTGATCTCGCGCTTCTCGCCGGATCAGGAAATCTACAGCATCGACGAATGCTTTCTTGGCCTCGATGGCTTCCCTGCCGAGGGACTGGCTGACATGGGGCAGCGTATCCGTCAGCAGGTGCGGCAATGTGTAGGGATTCCGGTGTGCGTCGGCATCGCCCCGACCAAGACACTCGCCAAGCTGGCCAACCACTGCGCCAAGAAGAACCTGGCCGGGGCGGATAGCGTCTGTGACCTTGGCCGAATCACCGCCGATGAACTGACCGCGCTGTTCGAGCGTATCGAGGTCAGCGAAGTCTGGGGCGTAGGCCGTCGCCTGTCTGAGCAACTAGGGGCGATAGGTATAGCCACGGTGCGGGCGCTGCGTGATGCCGACACGGCCCTGATCCGACGTGAATTCTCGGTAGTGTTGGAGCGCACGGTATATGAACTGCGCGGCGTGTCGTGTCTGGCGCTGGAGGAAGTCACGCCCAAAAAGCAGCAGATCATGGCATCGCGCTCGTTCGGCGAGTACGTCTACGCGCTGACCGATCTGGAGGAAGCCGTCTCGACCTACATCGCGCGTGCTGCCGAGAAGCTGCGACATCAGCACTCGCTGGCCAATGCCATACAGGTCTATATCCGCACCAACCCGTTCAGCAAAAAGCAGCCGCAGTACCAGCGTGGCATTACCGTTCCGCTGACGCAGGCGACCAGCGACACCATGCGTCTGACCCGTGCGGTGCTGTGGGGCCTGAAGCGCATCTACCGCCCTGGCTTCGCCTATCAGAAGGCCGGGGTGATGCTGATGGATTTGCATGGTGAAGACCAAGCGCAGGGAATCCTGTTCGCTGTCTCCGCTCCAGCGCGCCCGCTGTTGATGGACGTGATCGACCGTGCGAATGCCCGCTGGGGGCGTGGCGCACTCAAGCTGGCGGCCGAGGGGGTCAGGAAACCGTGGCAGATGAAGCGCGAACGCGTGTCGCCGTCCTACACTACCTGTTGGGATGAACTGCCGAGGGTGAGTTGATATGTGTGGACGCTTCGCTCTGAAAAACCCACAGGCACTTAAAGCGGCATTCGACCTGAAGGATATGCCAGATCTGCCGCCACGCTACAACATCGCCCCCTCGCAGGACATCGCCATCATCCGCGCCGACGCTAACGGTCGGCATCTGTCGCTGGCGCACTGGGGGCTGATACCGTCGTGGGCGAAGGAATCGGACAAGAGTTACTCTACGATCAACGCACGGGCCGAGACGGTCGATACCAAGCCCACGTT
>JBGSTN010000298.1:0-3656 GCA_041736455.1 Burkholderiaceae bacterium
GTACCGTAGCTGGTGCCGCTCATGCGCGCGTCGGACAACCGCACCATGTCGCGCACGCCCTGGGCCAGCAGTTTCTTCGGGATCGGCATCATGCCCCACTCCGGCATGCCGGGGCCGCCCTGCGGGCCCGCATTGCGCAGCACGAGGACCGTATCGGCCGTGACCGGCAGCGCCGGGTCGTCGAGGCGGGCCTCGAGGTCGTTGTAGTCATCGAAGACGAGGGCAGGTCCGCGATGCTGCATCAATTCGGGCGAAGCCGCCGACGTCTTGATCACGGCGCCATCGGGTGCGAGATTGCCGCGCAGGATGGCGACGCCACCCTCGGTCTCGAGTGCCCGGTCGGCGGAGAGGATCACATCGGGCAGATGAACGACGGCGCGCGCGATGTTTTCGCCGAGCGTGCTGCCGGTGCAGGTCGGCGTGTCCGGATGCAGTGCGGTGCCGAGCGACTTGAAGAATGCGCTCGATCCGCCCGCATAGTGCAGGTCTTCCATCAGGTACTTGCCCGACGGTCGCAGGTTCAGGGTGACCGGCACCCGGCGCGAGAGGCGGTCGAAGTCGTCGAGTGTCAGGGCGATGCCGGCGCGGCGAGCCATCGCAAGCATATGGATCACCGCGTTGGTCGACCCTGCGCCGGCCATCATCACCGTGATGGCGTTCTCGAACGATTGCCTGGAAAGAATGTCCGACGGCTTCAGGTCTTCCCAGACCATGTCGACGATGCGCTTGCCGCAGGCCGCGGCGAGGCGGCCATGACCCGAGTCGGCCGACGGTATCGTTGCGCCGCCCGGCAGGATGAAGCCGAGCGCCTCGGTCACGCACGACATCGTCGACGCCGTGCCGAACGTCATGCAGGTACCGAACGAGCGCGCAATGCCCATTTCGATCTCGTCCCAATCGGCCGGCGTGATCCGGCCGGCACGCAACTCGGCGTGGTACTTCCAGACGTCGCTGCCCGATCCGAGATGATTGCCGTGCCAGTTGCCGCGCAACATCGGGCCGGCCGGCATGAAGATCGTCGGCAGATCCATCGTGATCGCGCCCATCATCAGCCCGGGCACCGTCTTGTCGCAACCGCCGAGCAGCACGGCACCATCGGCCGGATAGGATCGCAGGATCTCCTCGACTTCCATCGCGAGCAGGTTGCGGTAGAGCATCGTCGTGGGCTTCTGCATCGTCTCGGCAAGGGTCAGTGCCGGGATCTCGACCGGAAAGCCGCCGGCCTGCCACACGCCCCGCTTGACCTCTTCGGCACGCGCGCGCAGATGGGTATGGCAGGGATTGATGTCGCTCCAGGTATTGACGACAGCGATCACCGGCTTGCCGGCGAAGTCTTCGCGCGTGAAGCCCTGGCCGTAGGTTCGTGAACGATGACCGAACGAACGCATGTCGTCGACACCGTACCAGCGATGGCTGCGCAATTGCTCGGGGGTTTTTCTCTTGGCGACACGGGTCATGCGGGCGGACTCCTCGGCTGGCCCGTCGTTCGATGACAGTCGGTTTCCGACCATTGAGACGGCGCTGCTCTCCGCCGCCGCAATGGTCCGATCAGGCGGGCACGCCGGATGATGCCACGCAAACCCGATTGCGTCCGCTTCCTTTCGCCTCGTAGAGTGCCGCATCGGCCGACTCGATCAGTTCCGTGACGTCGAGATGACGGCGCTCGAGCACGGCCAGTCCGATGCTGATCGTCACCTCGTTGCCTTTCAGGCCGGCGACGCTGGTGCGTAGCGTCCGCTGCACTGTCTCGCGCAGGTTCTCGGCGATGTCGCGCGCCGTCGAGATGCCCGTGTCCGGCAACAGCATGCAGAATTCCTCGCCACCGAAGCGTCCCACCAGATCGCGCTCGCGCGCTCCGTTGCTCAGCACGGTCGCCATCATGCGGATGACGTCGTCACCGACTCCATGACCGAAGGTGTCGTTCACCTTCTTGAAGAAATCGATGTCGACCATCAGGCAGGCGAGCGGGCGACGGCCTTCCTTCATGCGTGCAAAGATCGCCTTGCCGTGGGCAGCGAACGCGCGACGGTTCAACACGCCGGACAGATAGTCGACGCTCGCCAGGCGTTCCAGGTCGGCCGCTTTCTGTTCCACTTCGGCGCGCGACTCGCGCAGGTGCTCCATCGCAACGGCCAACTCGTGGTTGGTGCGATGCAGATCGCTGACGTCGTCGAATGTGACCATGCAGCCGCGCACGCGGTGACTGCCGTCGGCGATCGGTGCGCAGTTGACCACGATGTGACGCAGCTCGCTCGCATGCCCCGCCATTTCACTGGACAGGTCGATGACGAGTTCGTGACCTGTGACGCGCTGACCTGATCGGATGCAGCGGTGCCATGGATGCTGGTCCAGCGCCTCGGGCAGGATGTGGGAAAGCCAGGGGAGGTTGGAAAGCGATACGGCGGTCAGGCGCATGTCGCCCAGTCCGCCGAGTTCCCGCAGGCGCCGGTTGACCAGGGCGATACGGCCTTCGGCATCCACGATGGCCACGCCCTCGGTCATCACGTCGAAGGCCATCGAAACACGTTCCGGAATGACGGCGTTCGGGTCGAACTGCTGCAGCACACGGCGCATGTACAGTCCGATGGACAGGCTGCCGCCGAAGATGATGGTGAGCACGGCGGCGATGCCGGGATTGCGCTGCAGGAACGCGAGGATTCCTGCAGCCGGCGGCGCGAATCGCGCTTCGATCGAACCCCACGGGCCGCTGGCCGTATCGATACTGACGAGCGTGCTGTTCGCTTCGATCGGCGCATTGCGATCGACGCGCGCCACCTTCGGATGATCGGCGGTTGCGACGATCAGTTGGCCATCACTGCGCCGGACGCCGACCGAGATCATGTCCTTGTCCTGCCGGACCGTGCTTTCGAGCAGATTCGTGAGGCGATCGGTTTCGCCGCGGCTGAGCAGGTCGACCACCGGCGTCGAGAGAATGTCGCTGACCCGTTGCCGTTCGCGCGCTTTTTCCTGTTCCCGATCGGGCAGGTAAGAAAAGAAGAAATCTCCCGCGAGCAGCGTCGCACAGACCAGCATGACCAGTCCGACGGTGATCACCGCAATGGGCGATGCTCGCTTGAGAAGGTTGCGCACGCTGAGTCTGCCGTTCAGCCCTTGGCCGCCGCCGGCCGCGCGGGTGCGGGATCCGCGTCGTCACCGCGCGCATTCAGTTCGATCTTGCAGCGCAGACCCGCGGGCAGGTCCCCCTCGGGGTTGGGCAGGCTCAGACGGACCCGGAACGTGTTCGACGCGGCGTCGACGACCTGATCGATGACGCTCACGGTGGCAGTGCGCAGGCCGCTGCCTGCGAACGCCGGTTCGACCTGCGCGGTCTGACCGATCGTGATGAGCCCGAATCGCTCGGCCGGCACGACGACCTCGACTCGCAGCGGATCCACCTGGGCAACCCGCAGCACCGGCCGATCGTCGACATACTCGCCGATCGACAGATAACGATCGACCACGACGCCATCGATGGGCGAACGGATCGTGCGCTGGTTCAACTGCGCGATCGCGACATCCAGTTCGATCTCGGCGAGCCTTTTGCGCTCCTTGGCCTTGTCGACCTGGGTGCGGGCCAGCGCCGCTTCGGTAGCGGCCTTGTCGACATACGTGGAACTGACGAAGCTGTCGCTGGCCAGTTCGTTCGCCCGTTCGAG
>JBGSTN010000348.1:0-2107 GCA_041736455.1 Burkholderiaceae bacterium
GCTTCGCCGGCAAGCGCCCGGCGAGGCGCCATTGCCTGCCTGATCGGACCGGAGAGCGGACTGGCGCCCGACGAACTGGCGATGGCCGAACGATACGGCTGTCACCGGGTCGGCCTTGGTCCCAGAGTACTGCGAACGGAAACGGCCGGCATCGTGGCCGCTGCCGTGATCCAGAGCGTCGTGGGTGATTTCGCCAGGGTGGCCGGCCAGGAAGCAGCGGCTCAGGCCGCGCGCGACACCACCGAATAGAACACACGGAACGCGGTGGCGTGGTCGTCGAAAAAGTCGGCCGCATCGCGAAACACGTCGAGAACCGCACTGCGCGCCTTGGCATCGAAAGTTTCGGCATTGGGCATGCCATCCAGCACGACGACGAACCCGGGCTTGTCCGCCTTGCGATCGGGCGCAAGCTCCGTCACGCAGTCATAGAGCGCATCGAGATTCATGCCGAAATGCTCGGGCAGGCTGAACCCCCGGGCGATCGCGGCAAGCACCGTCTTCTTGTCCTTCGCGTCGGAGCAATCGGCGTAGAGAAAAGTCTGGTCCGACGATTCGGCCGCGCGGCGCAGATCAGCGAGGTCATATGCGCTAAGCGGCAATACCGCGTGCGGCGGAATATTTGAAAGCGCGCTCAACGATCGTCCTCCTGGATGAGGCGGAATGATTGATAGTGGTCCGCCGTGTAAAACATCTCGTTCGGATTCGTTCGGGGTCCACCCGCAACGATACGACGCGCCCCTCGATTGCCGGCTCCCGGCGTCGGAACCGTGTACTCGCGGTAGTAGCCGCGCTCCTGGCTGGGCAGAAGGCGCTCACGATTGCCGAAGATACTGCCATCCTTGTCATAAGGGAATGGCCCCCCCGCACGAATCATCGAGATGACTTGTCGCGCTTCCGGGGGAAGTTCGGCCCGCGTGATGGTGGATCTCGCATCGGCGCGCGGCATGGCCTGCTGGAAAGCCGTGGCGTCGGTTCTGTCGGCCTGGCCAGGGCCCGGCCCGCCCGGCTGACCAGCGCCGAAATAGCCGGCGACGACAAGCAACAGCGCCGCGAGCAGAGTGATGATTCTGGAACGATTCATCGATCCAATCCTAATCGAGTTTCAGGCCGGGTCAAGCCATCGCGCAAAAAACACCGCGACGACACGCGCGGCGCTGCTGTCGGCGCGCAATCCGGCGACACGATCGCATCGAAGACGTTTTCATGGACACGCAATCGCCTCGGAACGTCATCGATCCCAAAGCCGGGAGTTCGTAGCGCCCCTCCCTGTGTCTTGCGCGATGGTGACGTGTCGAGCGGCCCTCCCCACCCCGATCATGTCTTTCATGACCATTGCGCGATGGATACTACACGCGATCGGTACTTCCGGCACACGGACAGAGCGTGCGATGACGCACACCGGCGCTGGACGGACCGATCTACACCAGTCGCATGGAAAACGGTTCTTTCTGTCTCGGCGTTGTCGCGGCATTCGAGTCGGACACGCCGGCCCGGGCGTTCGGGGCACCGACATCGACGAGACCGGCGACGGATTCGGGTCTGTCGCTGACGCGTTCGTCGTGACGATGATCATCGCCGCTACGCCCCACCGCATCGATCGCACGATCCAGGCTCGGCACGGTTGCGATAGCGACCAGTTCCGCCGCCAACAGCATCCGTGCCAGACGCTCGCGATCATACGAACGCGCAAAGTCGGGAAACCTGGCGAGCGCGAACAACTGGCGAGCCGGACTGATCCAGGCCAGCTTGCACAGGATCACCGGTTGATCGGCCTGACGCAACTCGAAGCGTTGACCGCGCACGAGCATCGCGATCGCTGCGTCCTCCGGGCGGATGGGCTCTGGCATGACTGGTGCGGGAGGATCCATCGCCGGTGCACCGTGGAACCGGACCTCGCCATGTTCGTCGAGCCCCAGGGGGCCAGCCGTGCGGGCCTGGCGGCGCACATTGTCCAATGCCATGACCGACGGTGCGGCCTGGAGCTTCGCGACGCGAATCGTGCGCGTATGCCAGCCCATCAGTTCCTTCAGGAACCTGTCGACCTGCCCGGTGGACGCCCCGACAGACTGCAATCCGCGATTGAGGCCGCCGATCAGACGCGGCAGCA
>JBGSTN010000416.1:0-1953 GCA_041736455.1 Burkholderiaceae bacterium
GCGACCGGCGGTGCCGCCATGTCCGATCACGTCGTTCGACGTCGAATGATGAACCAGGGCGACGCGACCGGACGAATCGATCGTGAAGGTCGGTTCGATGGCACCGGCGACGTTGCCGGCACCGCCGCGGACACTGCGCGGGCAATGACGTGGATCACGCGGCGCGTGTCGCCGCGCCATGTGGTGACGCTGCTGGCGCTGTTGCTCTTTCCGTGGGCTGCGTCACCATTCTTCACCTATCAGATCGGCGCCCAATCGCTCGCGCTCGGCCTGATCGCACTCTCGCTGACCTTCCTCGGTGGCTATGGCGGCATGGTCTCGTTGTCGCAGGGCACCGTCGCCGGCCTGGCCGGGTACATGATCGCGATCTTCGGCACCAGTTCGGTCGCGTCGATCAGCCTCGGCTGGCCATGGTGGCTCGCCGCGATCGCGGCGCTGACGATCGCGATCGCCTTTGCGACTTTCGTAGGCTGGCTGTCGGTGCGCACCGAGGGCATCTACACGATCATGATCACGCTGGCGATCGGCGTGGCGTTCTTCTACCTCGTGCAGCAGAACTACACGGTGTTCAACGGTTTCCAGGGCTTCTCGAAGGTCGAACCGCCCAACCTCTTCGGCATCGACTGGAAGCGGCCCGTTGCCTTCTACTACCTGACGCTCGCCTGGTCGCTCTCCGGCTACTTCGTCCTGAAGTACCTGTTGCGTTCACCGTTCGGCATCGCGTTGCAGGGCGTGCGCGACAACCCGCGCCGCATGAATGCGCTAGGCTTCTCGGTGACCGCTCATCGCGTCGCCGCGCATGCGGTTGCCGGGCTCATCGCCGGCGTCGGTGGCATCCTGATGGTCTGGTACAACGGGTTGATCTCGCCGGGTTCGGTCGGTACCGGCACGCTGATCAACATTCTCATCGTGGCGGTGCTAGGCGGCATGAAGCATCCGATCGGCCCGTTCATCGGCGCAGCGGTGTTCGTGCTGCTGCAGAACTTCGCCGTGGACATCGTCGATCGCGAACGCTTCAACCTGCTGATCGGCAGCGTCTTCCTGGCGATCGTCCTGTTCTCACCCGACGGATTGCTCGGTCTGTGGTCGCGGATTCGCGCGCGCCTCGGCCCAGGCGCCGCGCGGCCTTCGTAGTGTCAGTTCGTATCTTTCAAGCCAAGACAACGGCCATCGAGCCGCGTTCATCACTGGAGGTAGACATGACAGCAACAATCAACGACCGCAGCCGTTCACTCGCCCGCAGCCTGATCGGCGCCGCCGTCCTGGTGGCCTTCAGCGGTGCGGCAACCGCCCAGAGTACGTTGAAGATCGGCGTACTGGCGACGCTCGAAGGGCCGTTCGCCGCCGGCGGCCAGGACGGCATGAGGGGTGCCGAACTGGCACTCAAGCACCACAACGGCATGGCCGGCGGCAGGAAGGTCGAGTTGATCAAGGCCTCGTCCAACGCCCAACCGGATGTCGCCGTCAACGCGACGCGCAAACTCGTCGAGCAGGACAAGGTCGAGATCATGGTCGGACCGTTGTCCGGCTCGGAAGGCATCGCAGTCAAGAACTACAGCAAGACGCAACCCGGCGTGACCTTCATCAATGGCGCCTCGGGTGCGCAGGCCACGACATTGCAGGATCCGTCGTCCAACTTCTTCCGTTTCAACACCGAGGGCGCCCAGTGGATGGTCGGCCTCGGTGACTACGCGTTCAGTGACAAGGGCTACAAGAAGATGGCGCTGGTCTCGGAGGACTATTCGTTCCCGTACTCGCAGGTCCAGGGCTTCATGGCCGGTTACTGCAAGGCCGGCGGCAAGATGGTCGAAAAGGTCTGGGTGCCGCTCGGCACCAAGGACTATTCATCGGCGATCGCGAAGCTGCCGGCCGACGTCGATGGCCTGCTGGTCGTGCTCGGCGGCTCGGACGCGGTCAACTTCCTGACGCAATACGAGCAGGCCGGCGGCAGCA
>JBGSTN010000462.1:0-6332 GCA_041736455.1 Burkholderiaceae bacterium
CGCCCAGCGCACGCTTGAGAATGCCTCGCTCGATCAGCATCAGGCGTCGTGCCGGCGTGCCGGCGTCGTCGAACGCGAAGCTTGCGAATTGTCCCGGGAGATCTGGCGCATGACTCACGTTCAACAGATCGCTGCCATATCGATACTGTCCGAACATGTCGAGCGAGACGAAGCTCGTACCCGCGAAATTGCGTTCGTCGCCGAGAATCCGATCCAGCTCGAGCGGGTGCCCGATGCTCTCGTGGATCTGCAGCATCATCTGATCGGGCATCAGTACCACGTCCATCGCGCCCGTGGGGCAGTTCGGTGCCTCGGTGAGTTCGATCGCCTCGCGCGCGATGCGCGCACCGTCTGTGGCGAAACCCGCGGCACGCAGAATCTCCCACCCGCCTTGACGACAGAAGCCGTTGTACTGACCGGCCCCCGTGCGTGTCTGTGTCTGGCCCGCCGAGTGCGCGACGGCCTGCAGGTTCGGCACGACGAAGTGAAAATGTTGAACGATCGCTTCACCATCGCCGGTCAGGTACAGATTGTCGCTAGCCGCGATTTCGAGGCTGGCCTGCCAGTCGACGATCCGATCGTCGATCTTCAGGGAAGCGCAAGCCGCCCGGACGGTCTCGATTCGATCGGCTAGGCTCGCCGGTGCCGGTTCGCCGACGGCACTCTCGAAATGGCCGCCGCCCTGATTGCCGATGCTGTCGTCGGCATCGAAGCGGCCGGACAGCTGTCGTGCGAGATGACGCGCGCGACCGAATGCCTCGCGCAGGCCACTCGCGGAGGTATCGCCCGTGGCGGCATGGACGAGCTCCCCGCCGAGGCTGACCGCTACCATCGCGCCATGGTCGAGTTCGCGCATCGGTGCGTCCACGACATTCTGGCGCGCGGAAAGATGCTCCGATGTCTGATGGACGCGGCGTACCGACCAGAACTTGCAGGCCGGTGCCGCTGCGCGTGCCGCGGCGATGAATGCTTCGTCGTCTCGCATGGGCGTCGTCGAAGGAAAATCAATGGATGGGGGCATGTCGTATCGTTGAGGACTATCCAGGTCACGGAACGGTACCATGCACGACGAACGCCATTGCCAATGACCGGGTCCCCGGATGACTGCTCCTCGCCATGATTCGCCCGCAACAGGTATCGACGTGCAGGCAACTCGATCGCCACTTCGATCGCAGCGGGGCGATGCGCGTGGTCGTCCGCGCAACAAGGCGATTGCCGCCGCCCTGGGCTTGGTCGCCGGCGTGCTGGGTCTGCACCGCCTCTATCTTCGCCAACGCGGATGGTGGCTGCTTCCTGCGCTGGCGCTGCCGCTGATCGGTCACGCGCTGCGACAGCCTGTCTGGTATCGCGAACCGACCTTTTTCGTCTTTGCACTGATCGTGCTCGTCGCCTGGCTGCAGACGATCATCCTCTGTCTGATGCCCGCCGAGCGATTCAATGCGCGCTTCAACCCGGAAGCACCGTCGGTGCGTGGCGGCGTGCTCGCGGTGGTCATCGCGATCGTCACACTGATGCTCGGCAGCATCCTGGCTATGTCCGTGCTGGCGATCGCACTGGAGGGACTCTTCGTGTCGTCCGGTACTTGAGCCACGGCATTGCGCCTGTTGCAGGCGACGATGATTCCAAATTACCTGGCCGTCGCCGGTGGTGGTTCGCCAGCCGGTGAGGGTCCGACCGGAGGCGAAGGCCCGACCGCGGGCGAAGGACCTACAGCGGGCGAAGGACCGACAGCAGGCGAAGGCCCGACAGCGGGCGAAGGACCTACAGCAGGCGAAGGACCTACAGCAGGCGAAGGTCCGACCGAAGGCGAAGGCCCGACCGCAGGCGCCACGGACTGCGAAGGCGACAACGTCGGCGCCAATTCCGCGGGCGCACGCTTGTAGACGAGATCACGCAGTTCCAGCGAGATCGGCGGCACGTAGGTGATCACGGTCAGGCAACCGAGGATCACGAGCACGAACGGCACCAGGTGTCCGATGATCTGGTCGAGCGATATTCGGGCGACCGTGCAGGCGGCAAACAGATTGACGCCGAATGGCGGCGTGATCATGCCGAGCGCGAGGTTGACGACCATGATGACGCCGAAATGAACCGGATCGATGCCGAAGTGAATCGCCACCGGGACCAGGATCGGCGCGAGCACGATGATGGCGGCCGATGTTTCGATGAACATGCCGATCACGAACAGCGTGGCATTGATGCCCAGCAGGAAGATCGCCCGGTTGTCCAGCACGGCAGTCAGCCAGTTGCCGATCGCCTCGGGCACACCGGCGCGGGTGATCATCAAGGCGAACAGGCCGGCGTTGGCGATGATGAACATGATCACCGAGGCCGAGATCACCGAGCGGCGCAGCACGGCCATCACGTCGGACGGCTTCAGTTCGCGATGCACGAACATGCCGACGATCAACGCATAGAACACGGCGACGACGGCCGCTTCGGTCGGCGTGAATACGCCGCCGTAGATGCCGCCCAGAATGATCACCGGCATCAGCAGCGCCCAGCCGGCCTGCCAGGTAGCCTTGAGAACGCCGAGTCGCCCGTCGCCGTCGTTCTTGCCCCAACCCTTCCAGCGGCAGTAGAGGTGAACGAACAGCATCAGCGTGCCGGCGATCAGCAACCCCGGACCGAAACCGGCGATGAACAGTTCGCCGATCGACACCTCGGCGGATACGCCGAACAGGATCATCGGAATCGACGGCGGGATGACCACGCCGAGCTCGGCCGATGTCGCCTGCAGCGAGGCCGCGTAGCTGCGCGGGTAGCCGTGCTTGATCAGCGCCGGAATCAGGATCGCGCCGATCGCGAACGTGGTTGCCACCGAGGATCCCGAGACGGCCGCGAAGATCATGCAGGTCAGCACGCAGGTCATCGGCAGGCCACCCTGCACGCCGCCGACCAGTGACTTCGCGAACTCGACCAGGCGCCGTGAGATCCCGCCGCCCTCCATCAGGTTGCCGGCCAGGATGAAGAAAGGTACGGCTGCCAACGGAAACTTGTCCAGCGCCTGGAACATCTCCTTGGGCGCGATCACCATCAGGTCCGGTTCGAATACTGCGATGCCGACCATGGCTGCACCGCCGATCGACACCGCAATCGAAACGCTGAACGCGAAGCACAGCGCCATCGTGATGAGCAGGGTCAAGGACATCTGGACGCTTCCTGTGCGCAGGGCCTGTTGTCGATGCAGTCGATGCAGTCGATGCAGTCTTTGCGGTTCCGACCGCAGGCGTGCGCCTTCGTCGGAGATGGATCGTACGCAGTCACCAAGCTACTGCGCGGATTCGAGTTCTTCGTTGACCGGGTCCAGGTATTGACCGACGACCGCAAGCATCGACAGGGCGGCTCCGACCGGCAGAGCGGCATATCCCCAACTCATCGAAATGTCGTCCATGCTCGCAAAGGTCTGGAAGCGCACCCGCCAGACCAGGTCGATGCCGTACCAGAGCAGCACCGACAGAAAGGTGAGGGTCACCGCCGCGATCACGCCACGCACGACGCGTTGCATCGATTCACTACTCATGCGCAGCATCAGGTCGACGCTGACCATCGCGCCACGCCTGAACGCGGCGACGACGCCGAGCATGACGACCCAGATCAACAACCGGCGCATGGCTTCTTCGGTCCATGTCGACGGCTGGGACAGCACGAATCGCGAGACCACCTGCCATGCGCCGAGCGTGCAGACGACCGCGAAGATCAGGCACGCGGCCGTGAGCACCAGCCATCCGATCCGATCTTCGAAAGTGAGAAAGGCCTTGCGCATCGCATGTCGTCCGTTCGATCGGTGGCCGGATCGGTCGCGGGGTCAGGTTCGCGAGAGTCAGCGGACCGCTTGAATGGCCTGGATCCTCTCGGCGCCGAACTCCTTCGCGAAGCCCGCGTAGGCCGGCGTGACCGCCTTGCGGAAGCTGTCGCCGTCGACCTTCTCGATCACTTCCATGCCGTCCTTGCGCAGCTGGGCGATGCCACGGGCCTCGTCATCGTTGACACGCTTGCGCATGGCGGCTGCGCCGACCTGGGCTGCATCGGTGAAGACTTTCTTGTCGGCCGCCGACAGCCCGCTCCAGACCTTGGGCGACATGATGATGATGGCGGGCGAATAGACGTGGCCGGTCAGCGAAAGGTACTTCTGCACCTGGGCGAACTTCGCCGCCAGGATCACCGGGATCGGGTTTTCCTGACCATCGACCGTGCCCTGCTGGAGCGCGGTGAACAGTTCGGGAAACGCCATCGGCGTGGGAAGCACACCGAACGACTTGTAGCCTTCCATGTGCACCTTGTTTTCCATGGTGCGCACCTTCAGGCCGGCCGCATCGGCGGCGGTCATGATCGGACGCTTGTTGTTGGTCATGTGGCGAAAGCCGTTCTCGGCCCACGCCAGGCCGATCAGACCCTTCGAACCGACCTTCTTGAGCAGATCCTGACCGATCGGGCCGTCGAGTGTCTTGCGCGCGTGATCGTAATCGCGGAAGAGGAACGGGATGTCGAGGATCTTCGTCTCGGGCACGAAGTTGCCCAGCGGGCCTGTCGACGTGACGACCAGATCCTGAGTGCCGAGCTGGGCCGCCTCGATCGACTCCCGCTCACCGCCCAGGGCAGCCGACGGGAAATGCTGGCAAACGAAGCGCCCTTCGGTGCCTTTTTCGAATGCTTCGCAGAAAGCGACGGCGCCCGCCCCGTAGTGCGAGTCCTTGGGGACGGCATAGCTGATCTTGAGCTGGGTCGCGGCGAACGACGGCGCGGCACCGAGTACGAAGAGGGTGGCAACGGCGCCAAGGCGGGCAATGTTTGCAATTTTCAAGTAAATGTCTCCGTCCGATGCTCGATGGCATGGCTTGGCGTGTGGTGGGAGCCGGGATCATAGCAAATGCGCACTGGGCATGCGCATCGTCTTCTCCGGCATTCGACGGCCAGGGGCGGTCACACGTCATTGGCCGCCTTCTCGTACGATACGCGGTCGTCGCGCGGATTTCCGCGTCGCATGTGGGGCCGGCGGCGCTGTGTGGCAATCCAATCCAGCAGAGGTACATGATGACGACCGAACGTGCTGTACTCGCGGGTGGCTGTTTCTGGGGTATGCAGGATCTGATTCGCAAGATGCCCGGCGTGTCGTCGACACGCGTCGGCTATTCGGGCGGTGATGTGCCGAATGCAACCTATCGCAATCACGGCACTCATGCGGAGGCCATCGAGATCATCTTCGATCCTTCGGTCCTCGGCTATCGCGAACTGCTCGAATTCTTCTTCCAGATCCACGATCCGAGCACGAAGAACCGGCAGGGAAACGACCGTGGCATGTCCTATCGGTCGGCGATCTACTACGTCGACGAGGCGCAGCGCGAGGTCGCCTTGCGCACGATCGCCGACGTCGATGCATCCGGCATCTGGCCCGGCAAGGTGGTCACCGAGGTGGCGCCTGTCGGTGACTTCTGGGAGGCCGAACCCGAGCACCAGGACTATCTGCAGCGCATTCCGAATGGCTACACCTGCCACTATCCGCGCAAGAACTGGGTGCTGGCCAAGGCGAGCCAGACGAACTGAACGGAGGGCCGGCGTGCCTGGAGCCCGGCCAGCCGAACGAGTGGAGGGGGCCGGCGTTCGTCCGGATCGGGACGATGGCCCGCTCGCGCGCTTTCGCAAGCTCGGCATTCGGCGCGACGTCGATCTGGCGTTGCATCTTCCGCTGCGCTATGAAGACCTCACGCAAGTCACGCCACTTCATGAGCTGCCGGCTCATCTCGGCCAGACCGTACAGACCGAGGGTGAAGTGGTCCGTAGCGAGATCGCCCGCAGCGGTCGACGCACGCTCACGGTGACGCTTGCCGACGACGACGCGACGCTGCAGCTGCGCTTCTTTCATTTCTATCCATCGCAGTTGCGTCAGCTCGCCGTGGGCGTGCGGATCCGTGTGATCGGCGAGGTGCGCGGCGGCCTTTTCGGCCGTGAGATGGTGCATCCGCGCTATGTCGCGGTCACTCCCGACATGACGCTGCCGACGCGCCTCACACCGGTCTACCCTGCGACGAGCGGAATCAGTCAGCAGCAGTTGACGAAAGCCATCGCGCCTGTGATTGCCGGGCTCGATTGGCCCGAAGTGCTGGCGCCCGGCGAACTCGTCCGCTTCGGACTGCCCGACCTGGTCAGCGCGCTGAAGTATCTCCATGCACCCCCCGAGGGGGCGGATCTGACAGCATTGCAGGAGAAACGTCACCCGGCGTGGCGGCGTCTGCTGGTCGACGAGTTGATGGCCCAGCAGATAGCGCTCGCGCAGGCGCGCGCCGCACGCGAATCGCATCGGGCGCCGGCTCTGCAGACCGACCATCTGGCGC
>JBGSTN010000486.1:0-2499 GCA_041736455.1 Burkholderiaceae bacterium
ACCTCGTGCCTCTGCTGATCGCGGACGCGGCCGCCGAGACATCGGTCAGCCGCGTCGGTTTGCACGGGCTGGAGATCGTCTGGCAATTCGGCCCCGAAGGTGGCTGGTGGTTGCAGGCCTGTCTCGGCCCTGAACCGGTCGAAGGATTCACGCCGGCGCCGCATCTGCTCTGCTATGGATCCGCTCCACTGGACCCGCTCGGCCCCACGCTGCGGCCTGCATGGTACGTCGGCGCAGGACGGACAGACGAACGAGGGAAGATCGCATGATGAACCGGCCACCGCCGTCTGCCACCTGCCGCATCCAGTTGCGTCAAGGCGTCGACTTCGACGAAGTCGCACGTCGCCTGCCATATCTCGCCGAGATCGGCATCACCCACCTGTACCTGTCGCCCATCTTCACCGCAGTGCCGGGCAGTACCAGCGGTTACGACTGCACCGATCCCAATGAGGTCGAACCGACGCTGGGTGGCGAAGAAGGGTTTCGCGCGCTGTGTGCGGAGGTATCCGCGCGTGACATGGGCATTCTGCTCGACATCGTCCCCAATCATCTCGCGGCCAGTCCGAGCAATCCTTTCTGGCATGACATGTTGCGTGACGGGCCCGGTTCGAGTGCGGCACGGGTCTTCGATGTCGACTGGGAGGCGCGTGCGGGTGGCACGCCCGGCAAACTGTTGTTGCCGATACTGGCCAACCCCATTGCGCAGGAACTCGCTGAAAACGAACTCGTCCTCGAAGCGCGCGATCCCGCGGTGCTTTCGTATCGCGGCAATATCCTGCCGTTGGCGAACGATTCTCTGCGCCCGGATCTGCTCGAAACGCTCGAACGGCAGCACTGGCGACTGGTCTGGTGGCGCAGTGGCGACAAGCACCTGAACTGGCGGCGGTTCTTCGACATATCGACGCTGGCCGGCGTTCGTATCGAGGATCCGGAAGTGCTGGCGCGTACGCATGCGAAGCTGTTCGAATTGTTGTCGATCGATGCGATCCACGGCCTGCGCGTCGACCATGTCGACGGACTCGCCGATCCCGGTGCCTATCTCGTCGCCCTGGACGCCGCCTGGCGAGCGCGCCGGGACGACCCGCCCTGGATCCTCGTCGAGAAGATCCTCGCTGTCGACGAGATGCTGCACGAGGATTGGCCGGTGGCCGGCTCCAGTGGCTACGAAGCCTTGAACCGGATTCATGCGGTGTTCATCGACCCCGCCGGTCTCGACGCGCTGGAGACGACCTGGCGATCGGCGAGCGCCGAGTGGCCCGACTTCGAAACGTGTCTTGCCGATTCGAAGCGACAGATTCTCGGACAAGGACTGGCCGCGGACCTCGAACGCCTGGCGCGCATGGTCGGCATGCACCTGATCGTCGATCAGCCGCTTGCAGACATCCGGGAAGGATTGGTGCGCGTCGCCATCGCGACCGACCGTTACCGAAGTTATGGCGCCCAGGCGCCGCAGGCATTCGATGCCGCCTTCGAACGGGTCGACTGGAGCGGCCTGCCGGACAGCCTGCCGGTAGCATTGCGCGCAGCCATTGCCACCGACAGCGAACTTCGCCGGCGCTTCGAGCAGCTCAGTGCGCCGGCGATGGCGAAGTCGATGGAGGACACGGCCTTCTATCGCTGGACGCCCCTGCTATCCCGAAACGAGGTCGGCAACGACCCGGGGCACCCGCTGCCGACGATTGCACAGTTGCACGATCAGTTTGCCGACAGCGCAGTCCGCCACCCGCGCGCACTGCTCGCCACGGCAACACACGATGCGAAGCGGGGCGAAGATGCACGCATGCGTATCTCGATGCTGTCGCACCCGGCGTTCGACTGGCCGCGTGAAGTCGAGCAGTGGTTCGGGCTGGCCTGGCCGCTGACCCGCAATGGTGAACCCGACCGTGCGAGCCTTTACCTGATCTTCCAGACGCTGGTCGGCGCCTGGCCTTCACCGGGTGCTGCCGATCCCGATCTGCCGGAGCGGTTGGACGCCTACTTCGAGAAGGCCTTCCGCGAGGCCAAGCGCCATACGGCCTGGCTGGCGCCGGACGAACACTTCGAGCAACGGGTGCGCGATTTCATCGCATTGCTGCTCGCGCGCTCGCCACTGGTCGAGCGAGTCGTTGCCTTCGTCGGCCGTATCGATCCGGCGGCGCGCGCGTTTTCGCTCGGGCAGATGATCCTGCGCAGCACCTTGCCCGGCATACCGGATCTCTATCACGGCAGCGAGCGTCAGGATCTTTCGCTCGTCGATCCGGACAATCGACGTCCGGTCGATCTCGACGCTCTGTTGCACGTCCTGCATCAGTCGAGTGACGACTGGCGCGTGGATGGTGCCAAGCAACGACTGATGCAGCGCGTCCTGTGCTGGCGACGCGACCACGCGGCGTTCATGGCGTCAGCAAGCTATCACCCGATCGAGCAGCCCGAGGGCGCAGGCGTATTCGCCTACGAACGTCGCGGCTCGGCGGGACGCCTGCTGGTTGTCGTGACGAACCGCGTCGATGCCGATGGTCA
>JBGSTN010000528.1:0-4873 GCA_041736455.1 Burkholderiaceae bacterium
GAGCGGAGGTGGCACGGGAAAGCCCGGCTGGCCGGCCACGCCACTGCCGCGCTGCTCGTCGTTGGCTTCGGTGCCGGCATCGTAGACGGGCAGGTCGTAGTGATACTCGCCCGATGCCGTCGGAATCTTCACAGCATTCAGACCGATGAAGCCGTCGTTGCTGGGCAGGACCATCGCAACCACCGACAACAGGACATTCGGCGTGCCGCCACCAGCCTGCAGGCGCTGCAGTGTTGATTGCCCCGGCGCCAGCAAGCCGTTGGCCGGGTTCTGGCCCACCTCGCAGTTCAAGGTCCTGAGCACATCGACCAGGGGTCCGATATCACCGCCCTCGGCCATGGTTTGTAATGGCAGCGAGGCTGGCTGACCCGAGTCGAACAAGGCCGTGCCCAGCGGATGAGCGGCAACCAGTAGCGGCGTGAAATGCGAGCCTCGGGTCAGATTGGTGATGCGAACCTCGATTTCGGCGGACTGGGCGGGGTTTGTCTGGCTGAAGCCGATGAAGGCGAACGCCAGGGACAACAACGCAGCGCGGGATCCGGACGGTCTGGTAGTAGACAGGCAATAAAACATCGACAACGACTCCATGAAAGCGGGGACCTTCATTGAGCCCGTCTCTGGGCGTGCATTCCTCAGGAATTTCTAACGGTGGGGTCTCGAATCGGCGTCGATGTGTTGCCGGGCCTGGACAGGCTCTGCCTCGTTCTCGACCGCATATCGGCGGCGAAGGCATCAGTGTCAGCGTGACTTTGTCAATGATGGGTCACGGCGTTCCCTCGGGGACATAGATGATCGAGCCGTCCTTCATTCGATACGCGACGCCGGCCTTCTCGCCGTCACCGGCGCCGATCGCGCCGCTCGCCTTGTAGCGTTCGATCTTCTCGCCCTTTTTCACCATGATCTCCATGTCCGGTTTGCCGGGGTCGGTGATCACGGTGACATCCTTGTTCTCGAATGGATTGAGCAGCGGGTTCTGCGCCACGGTGATCAGCAACGCTGCGATCACGACGAGAAAGATGTCGATCAGATTCACGACCGACAGGATCGGATCGTCGGCTTCGCCTTCGTGCAGCAGACGAATCGCCATCAGAGGGCTCCCTGTGTCTCGGTGCGCGCTGGCGCGGCCACGCGGCCCTGGTTGATCTCGAGAATTTCTTCGGCCAACCAGCGCCGCCGCACAGTGGCCACCCAGAACGTGATCGCCGCGGCGATCAGCGCCAGGATGACCGCCGAGAATGCGACGGTCAGATTGCTCGACACCTGGGCAAGATTGCCGTCGGACAGGCCCTTGAGCGCCGGTCCCATGGGAATCATCGTGGCGACCAGTCCGAGCAGCGGCGTGACGCGGCTCGCGATGCGCGGCACTTCCATCAATTTGTGCGCGGCCAGATCGAGCGCGTCATCGTCCATGCCCGACGGGCCCTGTGCCTGGTGCATCGCCAGCAGCACACGTCCGCCGCCACGCCGTCGATGCCAGGCCATCGTGGCGAATTCGCCCAGCACCCAGAAAGCGTAGAGGAACAACGCGGTGATCAACAGCAGGGTCGGCACCAGGAACAGTTGCGCGACGGTGTACATCAGGTTTTCCAAGGTCTGGCTCATGGTGTCGGTGTGGTCCTGTCGGATATGGGCTTGACGACGGGCGCAGCGTGCGCCCAATTTGCATGCCGAGACACCACGCAACCTGCCCCACTACAGTTCGGCCAAGGCCGCCATGGAAATGCTGGTCAAGGAATTCGCGAAGTCGCTCGGCCGCTACGGCACCCGGGTCGTGGTCGATGGCGGCATCGCGCTGACGAACTGGTTCGAACCACCCGACTTCGGCGACTAGCGGCCGACGGCGTTCGTCGTACCGCGGTCGTTTCGTCCGCCCGATCTTCCGGCCGGGCCGCCACGGCTTTGCCGGACTTACCGGAGCCCGGTTCGGTGCGCGGCGGCGGCGAACCGACAGTATGTCTGGGCAGCGTACGTCCGACCGGCGTCTTCCCGCGCCGAATCACCGGGCAGAGGTCCGCATCTTCGTAAAAGTTTCGTGAGTCTTTCGTGATCTTTTCTCACGTCGAGGCTACGTTCAGGATGGCGAAGTCGAAGCACTGCGCTGCTCATCCGGCGGCACGGCATGTCGGCACCGCAACGACATCATCGGACACTATCCGGGAGACGACCTTGAAGCCTACAAACAACATCCGCGCACACGGGAAACACGCGCAGGCTCGCCACCTGGCGGAAATCGAAGGTAGACGCGGCTTCATCCGCGACAGCGCGATCTTCGGAACAATGCTGGGCACGTGCTGCGGCGCCGCGCTGGCGAGGGAAGCCCAAACACTGAAGATCAGTCATTTCCTACCCGAGACCAGCACGATGCACACCGACGTACTTGAACCCTTCGCGCAGGCGCTCGCTGGTATCGATCCGTCGGTTTCGGTTCGTCTTTACCCCCGCGCGGAACTGAGCCGAACGAGCGGCCTGGAAATCGACACGCTCATCCGTGGTGTCAGCGACATCGCGTTCCTGGTCGGCTTTGGCGCCCACCAAGCATTCAATGCGCTTTCAGTGATCACCCGTCCGCTGCGTTTCGCGTCGATTCGGGATGCGAGCGCCGTCTTTCAACGCATGATCGATCAGGGAGTGTTCGATGTTCACCCGGACGTCAAGATTCTGGCGGGCAGCACCATCGGCGATTTCCTGTTGCATCTGAAAGATCCGGTGGCCAGTGTGCGCGACATCCAGGGCAGGCGCCTGCACTGTTCAGCTTTTCATACCGATGCGGTCAGAGCGCTCGGCGCGAAACCGATACTGGTACGAGATCCGGCAGAGACGCGCGACGCACTCGCACAGAACACGATCGACGGCTTTGTTCAGAACTGGCCGGGCGTGATGATCTGGAAACTGGCTGACGGGGTCCGCCAGCATGTGGCCGTCGATCTCGGTCAACTACCGTCGCTGGTGGCGATGAACCGCGTGCGATTCACGTCGCTATCCGAATCCATGCGCCGGGCGATCGTTACGAATTCAGGCGCCTCGCTGGCAGCGCGGATGGTGCAGGCCTTAGAGACGGGAGCGTCACGATCCCGACAAGCGGCACTGAAGCAGAGTGGCGCGCCGGTTTTGACCCTATCGCGCGACGATCGCGCCTGGCTCGAGCCACGCATCGCTCAGGCCACCGAGCACTGGCGACAGACCCAACCAGACGGCGCAGCGCTGCTCGCCGCCCTGCATGAGGCGACCAAGGCTGTGAACGTCAAGACTTGAGAGAACCCTTCTCCTGGCGCGGCGCCTTCGATGCCGACGGCGAGGCCGATGCCGCCCATGACGGTAGCACCGCCCGACTCGAGGCGTCCGAATGCTCATTGATGAAATCGACAAGCAACTGGCGAACTCGCGGCGCCGCCGGCGATCCGGGCAGCGCAATGTGGTCGATGCCCTCGATCGGCTCGAGCCTCGCCCCCGGAATCGCGGCCGCGATCTCTTGCGCACCTGCAAACGACTTGCGCACATCGCCCACCGCGTGGATTACCAGCGTGGGTACCCGGATCCGCAAAAGTGCGTCGCTCGCGTCGTCGACTGCCGCCATTTCAAGCAGGGCGGCCGCGTGACGCGGTGAACAGGCGGCTCGCTGCAGTTCGTTGAAGGCGCGCATCTGTTCACGCGATGCACTTGGAAAAAACTGTGAGGTCATCATCTGGCGGATTGCGTCGTTGTCGCTGGCCCAGGAATCCTCGACCAGTCGCATGGCGGCATGGAGATTCTCACGGGTCTGCCAGTCGAACAGATGGCCGCGCGCAAAGGCGCCATACAGAATGAGGCAGCTCACGAGGTCGGGATAGTCGGCTGCGAAACGCATGGCTGACATCCCGCCTGCCGACATGCCGATGACGGCGCAGCGCCCGACCACACTGGCATCGAACACTGACTTCGCATCGATCGCCCAGTCGGTCGATCGGCCCGGCGATACCGTCCGGTCGGAGAGTCCCGTTCCCCGACAATCGAAGCGAATGAGCGCGAAGTGCCGGGCCAGCGTCTGGATGGACGGCCCGGAAATCGGGTTGGACGAGTCCACGGACAGGCAGGTCAGCCAAGTTGGCATGCGCAGCACAGGCATCCCGGTTCCCGCAACCGCGTAGCCAATACGCACGCCGTCGCCAGAAACCACATGGCCGACGTGTTGCTGGTAGGGAGCCGAATGCTGGACACTGCTTGGTGACATTTCGGCCACGGCGGCGCCATTGGCAGTATCGGCGCGTTGCGCAGCCCGTGGCGGCGCGTCGTGGACAATCGGAGTGATTGACTGCCCGTCGGCGACGAGCACATAGCCGCGTTTAGTGATGGTTTTCAGTACCACCCTGCCATTCGTGCCGAGCGCGCGGCGGATATCGGCAACGCATTGCACGAGCGAGTCGTCGGTCACTTCGAGGCCGCGCCAGACCGACTCGAACAGCGCTGATTTGGTAACCAGAGTGCCATGGCGCTCGGCCAGCATCCGCAAGACTTCGAACGATTTGGGGCGCAGCGCGACAACGCGTCCCGACCGGTCGACCAGGCAGAGTCTGGCATCGTCGATCCGCATGCCGCCAAACGAAGGGGCGGAATTTTCCTGATGGGCCGTCATTTCTCCCGCGATCGCCTCTCGCATCCGGATCACCGACGAGGATTTTCCATGAACACGACCTGCCTGGCAATCTTCTGTCATGCGCCAGCGAGTCGGATCGATTCGCAGCGTGGTCGAGTCCGGCGTTAATACCGGCCAGACGATCGGCATGCTGCCGGGTTCTCCGACGATGAGCTGCTGCGCGACGATCGCCACGGCGATTGCTGCGGAGGTCCAAGCCGTGCGAGCGAGCAAGCGTTGCGGCCTCGGCCAGCCAGCCCCTTG
>JBGSTN010000529.1:0-1890 GCA_041736455.1 Burkholderiaceae bacterium
GCTCGGATCAGGTCGCCACGCTGGATGGCATCGCGTGCATCGGCAAGCCGGGCAGCCACGAACAGGCGCGCCATCAATTGGCCATGCAGTCGGGGCGCCGCGTGGCGTTTCACACGGCCGTCGCGATCGCGTCGATGGACGGCGGACCGGCAGACGTCTCCACCGTCACCACACAGGTGTCGTTCAGAGTGCTCGATGAAGACCTCATCGAAGCCTACCTGCTCGCCGAGACGCCCTACGACTGTGCCGGCGCTGCCAAGAGCGAAGGGCTGGGCATCGCGCTGCTCGATGCGATAGAGGGTCCGGATGCCACGGCGCTGATCGGCCTGCCGCTGATCGAATTGTGCCGACTGCTGCGACGCGCGGGCTGTCCCCCGATCCTGGCCCGGACATGACCCATGCCAGTCGCGCGAGCCGTGCCTGGATCATCGACGAACATTCGAATGAACAATCAGCGCAGTTCGACGCTGCGCACCAGTCCTTCGACACCGCCACCCATTGCCTGGGCGAACATCATGCCGAAGCGCCTGGCGACACGATCGACCAACGGCTCGCGCTTGCCGAAGTCGACCAGTTTCTCGGCGGAGAACTTGTCGCGCGCGATGTCGCGAACGGAGCCGATCCCGTCGGCCAGGCCCAGTGACACCGACTGCGTTCCGGTCCAGACCAGGCCCGTGAACAGATCCTCGTTCGACTTGAGTCGATCGCCACGACCGGCACGGACCGACTTGATGAACTGATCGTGTATGTCGGCGAGCAGGCGCTGGATGTGATCGCGACCCTCGTCGGTCATCGGCGTGAACGGATCGAGGAATCCCTTGTTCGTCCCGGCCGTGTACAGCCGTCTCTCGACGCCCAGCTTGTGCATCGCCTCGACGAAACCGAAGCCGTTCATCAGCACGCCAATCGATCCGACCAGGCTCGCCTGATCGACGTAGATCTCGTCGGCCGCTGCGGCCACGTAGTAGCCACCCGAGGCGCAGATCTCCTCGACCACCGCGATCACTCGCTTGTCCGGGTGGGCCGTCCGCAGCCGCTTGATCTCGTTGTAGATCAGTCCGCTCTGGACAGGCGATCCGCCCGGGCTGTTGATGCGCAGCACGACACCGGCCGTGTTGGAATCCTTGAATGCCGAGCGCAACGCCTCGTTCACCGACTCGGCACTGTTCTCGTCGTCCGCCTTGATCACGCCTTCGATCTTGACGACCGCGGTGTGCCGACCGGAACTCGATACGGCAACCTCGTCGGGTGTCCAGGCCTGGAAGACCCACCAGGTCAGCGCACCGACATAGGCGATGAACAGGAGCCTGAAGAAGATGCTCCAACGGCGCGCACGACGCTTTTCCTCGACGATCGACAAGGTGAGTTTTTCGAGGATCGATCGTTCCCAATTCGGATTGGAGGCAGCCGCTGGCGCGAGTCCGCCGCGTCCGGTCGAAGGAGGTTCATTGATGAAATCGGTCATGAGGTTTCCTCGATTCGTTTGAATGGGGTGGCGATGGCATGTTGCGAAGACGCAAGGTCGTGAAGACGGAACAAGCTGGAGTCGGTCAAAGCCGGCTGACCCACACATGACCCTCGGCTTCGAGGCAGGCGAGGCGCTCCAGACCGCGGCCGGCGCAAGGGCCGCCAACGCATCTTCCGGATTCGGGCTCGTACATCGCGCCATGCGTCGTACAGACCAGGTAGCGGGCGTCTTCGTCGAAGAACTGGCCCTCCAGCCAATCGAGTTCGACGGAGACATGCGCGCAACGGTTCATGTACGCGTGCGCGGTGCCGTTGTGGCGGATGACGAACGCGGGCTCGGGCCGGTCCTCGCCGGTTGCCGGCAGATCCACGCGCGCACCGGTCGCACCATCGAGCAGGTCCTCGGAGCGGCAGGCGAGGACC
>JBGSTN010000561.1:0-5103 GCA_041736455.1 Burkholderiaceae bacterium
GTACCGCTGACGTATCTCTACCCTGAGGCCGACGTGCCGGTGTTCCAGGTGTCGCTGCCGGCTCGACTGGACGCCGACGCAGCCTGGGAGCTGGGTCGGGCACTGAGTCCACTCGCCGACGAGGGCGTGCTGATCGTCGGCTCGGGCAGCCTCACGCACAACCTGGTCGAAGTCCGCATGGGTGACGCGCGGGAAGAACCTTATGCGGCGCAGTTCACCGCCTGGGTGCGCGATGCGATCGTCGCAGGCGACGTTGCACGGCTGCGTCGGACGATGGAGTCGGCACCCCACGCGCAACGGGCTCACCCGACCGCAGAACACTTCTGGCCATTGCTGGTTGCCGCCGGTGCTGCCGGATCCGTACTGCCCGCAACCGTCATCGAGGGCGGCATCAGTCACGGCGTGCTGGCGATGGACAGCTACGTGTTCGGTGCGACCCCGTAGCGCCAGCGGAGCCGGTCATCGCGGGACAAAGCCTTCACCGAGCGTGCATTCAGTCGCGATACGACGGATCGACGACATCGATCTCGCGTACCAGCGAGTCGAAGACGGCGCGGCACACTTCGGGTAGCCCTGGGCCTGCCTCGCGCACCGTCTGCGTGTGCACCGCCGGCGCCAGCCTTTTCATTGCACCGGCTGGCGCGGCTGCGATCTGGATATCGCACGCCCGCTGCAACGTCCACAACCACATGAACGCCTCCTCGATCGTTTCTCCCCAGGTCAGCAGGCCATGGTTGCGCAGAATCACCACACGCTTGTCGCCGATGCTCGTCAGCATGCGTTCGCGCTCTTCGGGATTGACGGTGACGCCTTCGAACGGGTGGTAGGCGACCTGCCCGGCGAGTTGTGCGCCGTAGAACGAATCGTGCGACAGGCCGTTCTCGAGGCAGGCGACTGCACAGCCCGTGGTCGTATGGGTATGCATCACGCAATGCGCATGGCCGATGTGGGCGTGAATGGCGCTGTGCGTGACGAAACCGGCGAGATTCACCGGATACTCGACGGGGCGCACCGGCACGCCATCGACGTCGACCGCAACGAGATTCGACGCAGTGACTTCGCGATAATGCAGGCCGAACGGATTGATCAGGAACACGCGTTCCGGTCCGGGCACCCGCAACGTGATGTGGTTGAAGATCATCTCGGTCCAGCCCAGGCGATCGAAGATGCGATAGGCGGCCGCAAGCCGGATCCGGGCCTGCCGCTCGGCATCGGTCATCGGCAGTTCGCGATTGCCCTCCCTCGGGGGTTGCTTCAAATGCAGCCCGCGGGCCTGCGATTCGACGGCGGTCCCTTCCGCTGCGCGGTTTCCACGGTTGGTCATCGGTTGGCTCATCATGTGTCTCCGTTGCGATTGTCGAATTCGGTTGGCCTTGCCCATGGGCACTGCGGCCTGAGGTCGGCAGGTCGCGGTCGTCGAAGCGATCTCCTGCCGGTTTCATCCGAACGGATAAGGACCGGGATACTCGTCGAGGTAGTGCACGTGACTGATCAACCCGGCTTCGTTCCAGAGATGCAGCAGACAGGCCGCCGGTCCTTCGTAGGACTTCGGCGTTGCATCAGGCCGGAACTGCAGCGCGATCTGCGTCGTGGTGCTGGGGCAGGCGGCGGCGACCGTCTTGCCCCAGCGGCGAAACATCGGCCGATGGACATGTCCGCAGAGAACCGCCTCGATATGGTCGAAGGATGCAATGATCGATTCCAACGGTGCCTGGTCGAACAGCCGGTACTGATCGAGCGACGGAATGCCGCAGAGGAATGGCGGATGATGCAGGAACACGAGTGTGGGCCGGTGCCGATCACGTGCAAGCGTGCGCTCGAGCCAGCGCAGACCGGCGGCGTCGACTCGACCATGGTGTTCGCCGTGCACGCAGGTGTCGAGCGCGACGATCTTCAACGGGTGGTCGTCCACGCAATAGTGCATCGGACCTGATGCGGGCAGATACCCGTGGCCGGGAAAAGCCCGTCGAAACCCGTCGTCATCGTCATGATTGCCGGGCAACACGACGAACGGAATCGCGAGCGGGCGAAGCAACTCGACCAGCATTTCGTATTCATCGGGCCGGCCTTCATCGACCAGGTCGCCCGAGATCAGGACCAGGTCCGGACGCGGATCGAATCCATTCAGCCTGGCGACTGCCTGCGCGAACATGCGGTTCGAATCGACCACATCCTGGTACAGCTTGCCACGCGGCCGGACATGAATATCGGACAATTGCGCGATCAGCATGGTGGACACGCCATCGGCCGTCTCGCCGCACTCAACCCGGAATCTCGGCCTCGACCAATAGCGCAAGCAATGTCAGCGACTCCTGCCAACCCAGGTAGCAGGCCTCCACGGGAATCACTTCGGGTATCCCTTCCTGCACGACGTTCAATTCGGTGCCGCAGAAGATCTTCCTGAGCGAAATGGTCGCGACGAGTGTGCCCGGGAGGTTGGGGTCGTCGAACTGGTCGGTATGACGAATGCGCTCATCCGGAACCAGTTCCAGATATTCGCCACCGAAAGAATGGCTGCCGCCGGTCGCGAGGTTCGTGAACGACATCTTGTAGTGCCCACCGACCCGGGCGTCCAGGTGATGGACCTTGGCCGTGAAGCCATGTGGCGGCAACCATTTGACCAGGGCGTCCGGATCGAGGAAAGCACGATAGACGCGCGCAGGCGGTGCACGAAGCACACGATGAATGCGTACGGTTCCTGTCGCCATGGTCGTTGCTCCTCGGATGAATGGATGCGCCTTCGAGCAGGGATGCACTCGGAGCGGCGGATGCGTTTTGCACGAAGAGTGTAGCGTCTCCCGTGTCACGGACGACAGGAGCAGGGTCACTGAACAGACACCGATCTGCCGTCCACGCCGATAATGCACGCATGACAAGCGAACCGAATCCATCGTCCCCGACCGCCCCAGACTCCGAAGTGCAGGTACGCATCACCGAGCTTGAAATCAAGCTGGCCTTCGCCGAACACACGATCGAAGCACTGAATGACGTCGTCGTCCTGCAGGCCGATCGCCTCGACATGCTGAGCCGGAAGCTCGTGCGACTCCAGGAACGATTCGATCGTGGCGAACCGGATGCTGGCGGGACGGCCAACGCAGCAGACGAACGACCGCCGCACTACTGACCCTGTCGCCCCGCATCATTGTCGTCCAGCAACGCCAGCGCCGCCCGCAGCCGTTTCGCAATGGCTGCCTTGGCCTGCGCCGCGCTCTCGTCGGTCCATGTCCAGATACCGTGCAAGGTCTTCATGCCGGTGCGGCCCGCGATGACCATCTTCTCGATGCCTGGCGGGTAGACCTTTTCATCGTGCAGATGCGGATACAACGCGGTTCCGGCGAATCGGTTGGTGTCCCAGCCGGACATCTCCTTCTGCATCATGGGACCGCAGGCAATGAAGCGGAATCCGAAGCCGAAGCGCACGGCGATATCGATTTCCTCGGCGGTGGCAACCCCCTCTTCCATCAGGTAGAGCGCCTCGCGCATCATGGCGTGCTGCAGACGATTGCCCACGAATCCCGGCACGTCCTTCCTGACCCAGATCGGCTTCTTGCCCAGTGACTGAAGCCAGTTCGTCACGTTGGCGACCAGCGTCTCGTCGGTATGCTCACTGCTGATCACCTCCACCAGCGGCACCAGATGGGCCGGCATGAAGAAATGGATACCCATCAGGCGATGCCGATGCTCGAGCACTGACGCGAGGCCGCCGATCGCGAAGGTCGAGGTGTTGCTGGCCAGTATCGTGCTCGGCGATACCCGCCGTTCGAGTTGCCGAAAGACTTCGTGCTTCAGTGCAAGATCTTCGGAGACCGACTCGATCACCAGATCGATCGAATCCCAAGGAATGTCGTCATACGACTCGTGGGCGATGACGCGCCGCGCCACAATACCGACCGTGTCTGCCGTGTCGGCGGACTGACCAGCCATCGCGGTGATGGCCGACTCGATCCGGCCCGGCAGGCTGTCCCGGGTGTGTCTGGACGGTGACATCACGTGCACGACGCACCCTCCCGTCGCGAAGATCGCCGCGATGTCGCCGCCCATCACGCCGCCGCCGATGACCGCGACCGACTGCTGTCCCTCCGCCTGCCGACCTTCCGCCTGATGTCCTTCGGTACCCGCGCGCATCCCTGTCTCTCTCATTGTCCGGGCAATGATTGTGACCTGCTGCCGCGGTGTTGTCTCGCCCTCCCTTGACGGATTCGTCCTGCGAAGCGGGCGAAGTGACGCCAGCGGCCGCTCCTGACCCATGGCCGCCACCATCATGAGTAGCATGTGACTCCATGAGCAGCCGTCGACGGCACGATGACGCCAGCGGCCGGCCTCGAGAGAACCCCACCCATCCGAAACCGGAGAATTGCCGTCATGTCGAAGATCGATGCCCGTCTCGCCGCACTGGGATTGAAGTTGCCGCAACCGCTGCAAGCGCCGGGCGGGGCGAAGCTGCCATTCCCGTGGGTGCGTGTCATCGGCACGAGGGTGCTGATCTCCGGGCACGGTCCGTCCAATCCCGATGGTTCGCTGGCCGAACCTCTCGGCAAGGTCGGCGCCGCTGTCAGTGTCGAACAGGCGCAGCACGCGGCGCGCCTGACCGGCCTGGCGATTCTGGCAAGCCTGCATCGTGAACTGGGCGACCTGGACCGTATCGCGGCCTGGGTTCGCGTCTTCGGGATGATCAATGCCGCCCCCGGCTTCGATCGTCTGCCGATGGTCATCAACGGCTTCAGTGAACTGATCATCGATGTGTTCGGAACGGAAGTCGGCACCCATGCTCGCAGCGCCGTCGGCATGGCCGAGTTGCCTTTCGGCATTCCTGTCGAGATCGAGGGCGAAGTGTTGCTGCGATGACCCTGGTCAACGCGCCCGGCCGGATCCTGTCACGTCGACAACCGGGTCGTTGCGCATCAACACGCGTGCCGTCTGGAATTCTTCGGTCACCAGCCGGACGTCCAGCTCATCGATATCCATCAGCTTCGTGAACGCCGACACCCTGATCTGTTGCAGCCCGGCGGGCGCATGACAATGGAATTCATATTGCCCCTGCAATTCGGCATGACCCGACGCGTCCTTGTCCATGCCCGGCATGGCGACATCGGCGCGTTCCAG
>JBGSTN010000395.1:0-2118 GCA_041736455.1 Burkholderiaceae bacterium
TCC
Organism: Burkholderiaceae bacterium; assembly: GCA_041736455.1. GTDB lineage: Bacteria > Pseudomonadota > Gammaproteobacteria > Burkholderiales > Burkholderiaceae_E > JAUIAI01. The sequence continues at coordinate 4 of JBGSTN010000395.1, forward strand.
CGAGGCGCAGCAACGGCTGGGCGTGATCTTCGAACAGGGCGACGGCGTCGCGTTGGACTACGTCGAGGCGGCACGCTGGTATCGACTGGCCGCGGATCAGGGTCTCGCATGGGCCCAGTTCAACCTCGGCGCGATGTATGAGGAAGGTCGCGGCGTGCCGCAGAATTCCTCGCGTGCATTCTGGTGGTTTTCACTCGCTAATCAGCGCGCCAGTGAAAAACTGGGTCCGTGGCGCACGAAGGAAACCGTCGAACGCCTCGCTCAGAAGTTGCAGCGCGACGAACGGCGCGAGATCGCCCGAGCGGTCACCCAGTGGCAACCCGAGTCGGGCCAGGCGCGCTGAAGAGCCTGCGGTCAGGCCCCCCACAACGACGCGAGGCTGAACGACGCGACCACGAGCAGCAGCAGGACGCGGCCGCGCCGATGCTTGAAGGCGTAGATCAACGGATCGTCGTCCATGTTGCCGCGCATCGTGTCCAGCCAGGCACGCGAGATCCAGACGAGCAGCGCCACCAGGGCGATCCACAACGTCTCCGGCACCGGATAGCGTGCCTCCACGCCGGGTGACTGAACGTGGAGCGCAAGCACGATGACCGCAGCCACGCCGCAGGCCATGCCCAGCGGCGCGAGCATCTGCAGGTCGGCTGGCGAATAGCTTCTGCCCACGGTGGTCCGTTCACCGCGTTTCTCGCGCATGACCAGTTCGCCGCACCGCTTCATGATCGCCAGGCTGAAGAAGAAGAACAGCGAGAACGCCAGCAGCCAGATCGACGGCTCGCTGTCCACCGCGTGCGTGCCGACGATCACGCGCGTGTTGTAGAGGCCGGCCAGCAGCATCACATCGATGATGGGTTCGCGCTTGAAGAACACCGAGTAGCTGTATGTGCCCGCGAGATAGACGAGCAGCCAGAAGACCACTTTCCAATCCGCCATCATGGCCAGAACGATCGCACCCACCTGCAGGAAGAAGGCGACCGTGAAACCTTCGCGTGCTGCCAGGCGCCCGGCGGCAAACGGCCGTCGCCGCTTCCGCGGGTGATGACGATCGGCCTGCATGTCGAGCAGATCATTGACCAGATAGCCCGACGACGACGCGAGGCACATGGCGAGTGCCGCAAGCATCGCATCGGACAATGCCTGCACATCGGTGACCACATGCATTGAGAAGAACGGCACCAGCACGAGCAGGTTCTTCGACCAGTGGAACGGGCGAATGGCGCGCCACCATTGCTGGCACAGGTAGCGCCGACGCGTCCGGGCAAAACGCATATCGGCGTTGCCTTGCCGTGAGACCGTCGCGATCGTCTTCGCACTGGCGCCGACCACCCAGGCACGCCGCGCAGACACGAATATCGGCAGGTCGGCGAGGCTGCTTCCGCAATAGTCGAACGGACCGTCGCCCGCTGCAGTGCGGATCGCGGCAAGCTTGGTGGTGCCTTTGTTGTTCTGGCAGCCGTCGCTTGCCAGCACGTCGTCGAACAGCCCGAGATGCCGCGCAACACCTTCGGCCATGCGACCGTCGGCCGCGGTCGCGAGAATCAATCGACGACCGAGTCGGCGCTGTCGTCGCAGCCACGCAATGAATTGCCGGCGATAGGGCAACGAGCCGGGATCGACCGGGCCGACGCGCGCGAGTGCCTGCTTGAACGCCGCGCGACCGCGATGGATCGCCAGCAGCGCGACGAAGCAACCGACCGGATCGACACGCAAGGCAGCCGCGAAACTCTCCCACAACAGGCTGGAGCGGATCAGCGTGTCGTCGAGGTCGACAAACAGCGGCGCCAGATCGGTTGGATCCAATGATCGGCGCGCATCATCTACGGAAGCCATGGCGTGTTCGGAGCATGCAGAGAGATTACGGAACGGGCCGGCAAGCGCTGTGCGAGACGGCCCTGGACCGCCACGATTACATGAACCACCTGGATCGGGATCGGCCGGTTCGGAAGTCGTGCCGGGTTCGATTATAGTGAGCGTCGATGATCGCAAGATTCGGTTCGGCGACGAGCCAGCCGACGACGTCACTGGAGACGAGCCCGATGCCGCAACTGGCCAGCCGCATCAACGTTCACGATCCCGCCTTCCACTCGCGGACTCGTGCCATGCAGGCGCTGGTCG
>JBGSTN010000601.1:0-11657 GCA_041736455.1 Burkholderiaceae bacterium
GCCGCGTTCTGGACGGTGCTATGGATCGCCGCGCCGGCGGCCGGGCAGTGGCGCTCGCAACTGGTCCTCTTCCTGCTGTTCCGGTTGTTCGATGCGTGGAAGCCAGGACCGATTTCGTGGCTCGACCGCCGCGTCAAGGGAGGCATCGGTGTGATGCTCGACGATGCCGCAGCAGCCTTCGCCACGTTGTTCGCATTCGCCTTATGGCACGCGTGGGCAGGCTGAACGTGTCGGGGTAGTCTCATGGGATTAGAGGTGTACGGATGGACGATCGATGGAGTGCTCTGCTGGATGCTGCCGACGCCGAGCCAGCCGCCCGGTTGGCGCTCGGTCTGCCAGCCCCCTTGGAGGGTCTAGAAAAGCACCTGATCGATGTTGCCACGCGATGCGGCCGGCTGGCGGAATCGGCCGGCCGCCTGGTCGCCACGGCCGAATCATGCACGGGTGGCGCCATCGCCCGTGCGTTGACCGAGACCGCCGGCTCGAGTGCCTGGTTCGACAGTGGATTCATCACCTACAGCAATCGGGCCAAATGCGCGATGCTCGGGGTCGACGAGGGGTTGATCGGCGACCATGGGGCCGTGAGTGAGGCTGTGGTGCGCGCGATGGTCGAAGGGGCGATTGCACGTAGTCAGGCCGGTCACGGGGTTGCGGTGACGGGTATCGCCGGCCCGGGTGGTGGCTCACCCGGCAAACCGGTCGGGACCGTCTGGTTCGGATGGGCGATGCGCGAACCGGACGGTCGGATCGCGGTGCTGAGCCGAAAGCAGCAGTTCGATGGCGACCGTACCGCGGTACGATTGCGCACGGCGTTGTACGGGCTGTCGGTGCTGGGCACGTTGATTGCGCCAGCGATCGAACGGCAAGGCGCGGCAAACGGCTGATGCAACGAAGGGCTGCGACCGTCGTGCTCCATCGAACCGGCGGCAGGCATGTCGGGACGGATCGGGCTTGCCATTCTCCATTCGCCATTCTCGGGTGCTCGAGGGTGTGCGACGCGGGATGTCGGGACAGACCTGCCCGTGATTGCGTTCTCGTCGTCTTCATCCGCGCGATGGGAAGGCGCAGCGGGATGTCCGAGCGGCAACGGGATCGATGCCCTGCCGGCCATCGCCTCGTCCGGCAGCATCCCATGGATCGCGCGGGCGGGTGGCTTTCCCGATCGAGATCGATACGACGATGACTGGTCGGCAACGGACGAGATCCGCGGAATGGAATCAAGACCACAGGCCCTGTGGCTATAACCACAGGCTGATTGCATATACAGTAGTTTATTGCAATAATCCCGTCACTGCCATTCAACAGGACGGGTTGAACCCATGGACAAGGTCATCAAGATGAACGACGCAAAAGACGCTAACCGCAAGAATGATCGCGAAAAGGCGTTGGCGGCAGCGCTCGCCCAGATCGAGAAGCAGTTTGGCAAGGGGTCGGTCATGCGTCTGGCCGATGGCGAGGTCGTGGAAGACATTCAGTCCGTGTCCACGGGTTCACTGGGCCTGGACGTCGCGCTCGGCATCGGCGGTCTGCCGCGTGGCCGGGTCGTCGAGATCTACGGGCCGGAGTCGTCGGGCAAGACGACGCTTACACTCCAGGTCATTGCTGAAATGCAGAAGCTGGGCGGCACGGCAGCCTTCATCGACGCCGAGCACGCGCTGGATGTGCAATATGCGGCAAAGCTCGGTGTGAAGCTCGACGAATTGTTGATCTCGCAGCCCGACACCGGCGAACAGGCACTCGAGATCACTGACTCACTGGTGCGCTCGGGATCGGTCGACCTCGTCGTCATCGATTCGGTCGCCGCCCTCACGCCAAGGGCCGAAATCGAAGGCGACATGGGCGATTCATTACCTGGCCTGCAGGCCAGGCTGATGTCTCAGGCATTGCGTAAGCTCACAGGCTCGATCAAGCGTACGAACTGCCTCGTGATCTTCATCAACCAGATCCGGCTGAAGATCGGTGTGATGTTCGGTAGTCCTGAAACGACGACAGGCGGCAATGCGCTGAAGTTCTACGCGTCGGTCCGGCTCGACATCCGTCGCATCGGCTCGATCAAGAAGGGTGAAGAAGTCATCGGTAACGAAACGCGCGTGAAGGTCGTCAAGAACAAGGTCGCACCCCCGTTCAAGAGTGCCGAGTTCGACATCCTCTACGGCGAAGGCACTTCGCGTGAAGGCGAATTGCTGGACATGGGCGCGGCGCTCAACATCGTCGACAAGGCTGGTGCCTGGTACAGCTACAGCGGGGATCGAATCGGCCAAGGCAAGGACAACGCGCGTGAATATCTGCGTGAGCGTCCTGAGTTGGCCGTGGAAATCGAAAACAAGATCCGCGACCATCATGGCATCCGACCGCGCGGTGCGGCGCCTGGAACATCGATCGTCGGTGGCGGACCGAAGACCAAGGACGGCGAGGAGAAGGCCGCCTGAGCTCGGAAGGCGGAATCAGGCCCACGGATTCGGATCCAGTGCCGGAGTCCGAGGGATCCTGTCGCGTCAGCAGTCGGCTCAAGGCCCGTGCCCTTCGACTGTTGGCGCGACGCGAGTATGGCCGCGCTGAATTGAAAGCGAGGCTCGTTGCTCCCGCTTCGTCGATCGGTGAATCGTCCGACGAGGTCCTTGTCGAAGATCTTCTCGATTGGCTCGCGGATCAAGGTTTCCAAAGCGATGATCGCTTCGTTGAATCGATGGTTCGGCGCTGGTCGATCCGACATGGAAATGCCTTGATCAAAGCCAGGCTCAAAGGTCTTGGCATTGCGCCCGACCTCATTGCGCGTTGCTGCGGTGATTTGTCCGAATCGGAGTTCGAGCGTGCGCATGCGATGTGGGTGCAGCGTTTCGGCAGCGTGCCCGAGGATGCGCAATCCCGTGCGAAACAGATACGCTTCCTGATCGGGCGTGGATTCAGTGCAGGGACCGCCTCGCGGGTCCTGCGCACGAGCCTGAACGACCGTTGAACGTCCGCCTCTCGGCTGCTCTGCCCAATTGCTTACATTAGCCTGACACGCGGCACCGGGCGACGTTTTCGACGGGCTGAGCGATCACGATTCGCGACGTCGAAGCCTTCTTCGCTGGCCGAGCGCTGGCACGCCCCATGCTAGACTCGAATGCTGTCCCGCATGTGCCCCCAGACGGGGATTCGAGGAACCACATATGAAGATTCACGAGTACCAGGGCAAGGAAATCCTGAAACGCTATGGCGTCCCTGTGCCCAGGGCCATTCCGTGTTTTTCCGTCGATGAAGCGGTCAAGGCAGCCGAATCACTGGGTGGCAAGGTCTGGGTCGTGAAGGCGCAGATCCATGCAGGTGGCCGAGGCAAGGGCGGTGGCGTGAAACTGGCCAGGTCGCTCGACGAGGTCAAGCAACTGTCGCGCGAGATTCTTGGCATGCAGCTCGTCACGCACCAGACCGGGCCCGAGGGGCAGCGGGTGCGCCGCATCCTGATCGAGGAAGGTGCAGACATCAAGAACGAGCTCTACGTCGGCATCGTCGTCGACCGCGATACCCAGCGTGTCACGATGATGGCGTCGAGCGAAGGCGGCATGGACATCGAAGAGGTCGCCGACAAGACGCCGGAAAAGATCCACAAGGTCGCCGTCGATCCCTCGGCCGGTCTGACCGACCAGGACGCCGATGCACTCGCGAGCAAGATCGGCATCCCGGCGGCGTCCATTCCTCAGGCGCGCGTCGTCTTTCAAGGCCTGTACAAGGCGTTCTGGGATACCGATGCGAGTCTTGCGGAAATCAATCCGCTGATCCTGACCGGTGATGGCAAGGTCGTCGCTCTCGATGCCAAGCTCAATTTCGATTCGAACGCGCTCTATCGGCATGCCGACATCGTCGCCTTGCGTGATCTCGATGAAGAAGACCCTGCCGAAATCGAAGCATCGAAATTCGACCTGGCCTATATCCAGCTCGACGGCAATATCGGCTGCCTCGTCAATGGCGCGGGCCTGGCGATGGCCACGATGGACACGATCAAGCTGTTCGGCGGTGAACCGGCAAACTTTCTCGACGTTGGCGGCGGCGCGACGACCGAGAAGGTCACGGAAGCCTTCAAGATCATGCTGCGCAATCCGAACCTCAAGGCGATCCTCGTGAATATCTTCGGAGGCATCATGCGTTGCGACGTGATTGCCGAAGGCGTGATCGCCGCTTCCAAGACCGTCGGTCTCAAGGTTCCGCTGGTCGTTCGCATGAAAGGCACCAACGAAGAGATCGGCCGCAAGATGCTCGCCGATTCGGGTTTGCCCATCATCAGTTCCAACACCATGGGCGAAGCGGCCAAGAAAGTCGTTGCGGCTGCCGCCAAGCAGTGAGCTGATCCGAATCCAGGCAATTTTGACAAGGGCGAGACGCCGATGAGTATCCTGATCAACAAGAACACGAAGGTCATCACCCAGGGCATCACGGGCAAGACGGGTCAGTTCCATACCCGCATGTGCCGCGACTACGCAAACGGCAAGGCAGCTTTCGTGGCGGGAGTGCATCCCAAGAAAGCCGGCAGCGACTTCGAAGGCATTCCGATCTTCGGCAGCGTCGCCGAGGCTGCGGCGCAGACCGGTGCGACGGTGTCGGTCATCTACGTCCCCCCACCCGGTGCCGCTGGTGCGATCTGGGAAGCGGTCGAAGCGAATCTCGATCTGGTCGTCTGCATCACCGAAGGAATTCCGGTGCGCGACATGATCGAGGTGCGCGACCGGATGCGTCGGGAAAAGCGCAAGACGATCCTGCTCGGACCCAATTGCCCAGGGGTGATCACGCCCGATGAGCTCAAGATCGGGATCATGCCGGGCCATATTCACAAGAAGGGCCGTATCGGCGTGGTTTCGCGCTCGGGCACGCTCACCTACGAAGCGGTCGGTCAGCTGAGCGACCTGGGCCTGGGCCAGTCGTCGGCGGTCGGCATCGGTGGCGACCCGGTCAACGGCCTGAAGCATATCGATGTGCTGAAGCTGTTCAATGATGATCCCGATACCGATGCCGTCGTCATGATCGGCGAGATCGGCGGCAATGACGAAGAAACCGCCGCGTACTGGGTACGCGACAACATGAAGAAGCCGGTCGTCGGTTTCATCGCCGGCGTCACTGCTCCGGCCGGCAAACGAATGGGGCACGCAGGAGCGATCATTTCCGGCGGCAAGGGTACTGCACAGGAAAAATTGTCCGTCATGGAAAGCTGCGGGATCAAGGTCACGAAAGACCCGTCGGAAATGGGATCCTTGCTGAAGAGCGTCCTTTGAGCCGGACGGACTGTCTTTGATCGAACCGTTGCGCAAGTTGGTTGGTTGTCATCGTGCAGGTGCGAATGACCGGGCTGGCTGCAACCGAACACCTTGCTCGAGGTCTGGCACCGGGCTGCCTGGTCACGTTGGCTGAATCGGGCGCTTCTGACCGGGGCAATGTCACGGTCATCGGCGCCGCGGTCGCCGGTATCAAAGGGCTGGCGCGATGATCGATCTGCTGACCAATCTGAACTGGGCCGCAGTGGGTCAGATCATCATGATCGACATCCTGCTCGGCGGCGACAATGCGGTGGTGATTGCGCTGGCCTGCCGGAACCTGCCGGCGAAGCAGCGAACCAGGGGCATCATCCTGGGCACGATGGGCGCGATCGTCCTGCGTGTCATCCTGATTGCATTTGCGGTCAGTCTGCTCATGTTGCCCTGGTTGAAGATCGTCGGTGGTTTGTTGCTCGTATGGATCGGCGTCAAGTTGCTGGCGCCAGACGATGGCGATGGTCACGCCGATGTTTCAGGCGGCACGAGCCTGATGTCGGCCGTGCGCACGGTCATCGTGGCCGACCTGGTGATGAGCATCGACAACGTCATCGGCATCGCCGCAGCCGCGCAGCAGGCCGACAGTGATCATCAACTGGGTCTCGTCGTCTTCGGGCTTCTCGTCAGCATTCCGATCATTGTCTGGGGTAGTCGTTTCGTCATTCATCTCATCGAACGCTACCCGCTGGTCATCTGGCTGGGCGGTGCGTTGCTGGGCTGGATCGCGGGCGGCATGATCGTCTCGGACACGGCGTTGACGCCCTGGCTTGGTGCGGAGATCCGCGCGGGTTGGCGACTGGCGGCCGAGGTGATCGGAGCGATCGTCGTGGTGGGCGTTGCGCGCCTGATCGTTGCTCGCCGTCCGGCGGAACCCCTGCACCGTTCGTGATGCTGTGACTTAGCGTGTCGAGCGGGGGTGGCTACCCTCGCAAACATGGCATCGATCGATCATTCCGCGTCCGACGCGGTGAGTCTCCTGCGCGCTCACGTCGCCACCGAATCCGGTGTGGGCAACGACGCGCCCGGCATGCCATCGGGCAACGGACTTTCGAAAACAACGGATGCCGCCGCCTCGATCGCGGTTCGGTCAGAGCCCGGTGAAAGGCACGAAACGATCGCTGTCGTCGACGCGGCGGCGCCGGTCGGATCGACCACTTCTGCGACTGTCGACCAGGGCATCTCGAAGGCCGCCGGCGATCCCGCACGCCGGCGGATCTCGTTGCGCATGAGGACGTCGTCAGGTGCCCTCGGTCGCGAACAGCATTTCGCGACGTCGACGATCACGATCGGCCGTCGCCCACAGAACATGATCGTCCTCAACGACATGACGGTCAGCGGACTGCATGCGGAAATTCGACTCAACGACCGCGGTAGCGCCTACGAACTGCACGACCTGACGAGCAGCAACGGGACCTTCGTGGCCGGTCGGAAGGTCGACTCGGTCGAACTGCGATCGGGCGACATCATCGAGATCGGCATCTTCAGACTCGAGTTCAGGCTCAACGATGGGGTTCCGGGCGCCGCGGAGGGCGCGCTGCTGCAGGCCGAACTCGAATACCTTTCCGGGGCGATGAGCGGCATTCGTCAACAGCTGGAACGCTCGATCACGCGAGTCAGCGCCAGCGGGCAGGTGGTGGTGATCGCCAAACGCAAGACAGGCTGGTTCGTCACCCATATGGAAGGGCTGAGCCGCTCGCTCGTCAATGGCAAGCCTCTTGGTGGGCAGGCGATGCCGCTGCAGAACTTCGACGTTCTCGAGCTCAATTCCACGCGAATCCGTTTCCGTCTGCTCTGATGAACGAACGTCGCACCGACGGGTTGCGTTGGTTGCGGGTGTCCGTCGGGCTCGTGATCTGTCTGCTCTTCGCGGTGATGCAGTGGCGCGCCGTTCCCAGCGACGGCCTTTCGACCGCCGACCGATATCTGTACGACGCGCGCCTGCGCGTCGCGCCGCCGCTGGAGGATTCCCGGGTGGTGATCGTCGACATCGACGAGGCCAGTCTTGCCAAGGTGGGACGCTGGCCATGGTCGCGTCGTCAGTTGGCGACCTTGACGGAAAACATCATCGACCAGGGTGGCGCGGCGGTGCTCGGCTTCGATATCGTGTTCGCCGAACAGGAGCGCAGCGATCCCGAAGGCGATGATCTCTTCGCGCAGGTGCTGGCAAACCGTCCCGTCGTACTCGGCTATTACCTCACGAGCGACCGGGGCGGGTTGACCAGCGGCCAGCTTCCAGAACCTGCGTTCGCCGCCATGCAGTTGCCCATCGACACGCCGAGGCTGGTGTGGAACGGCTACGGGGCGAATCTGCCGAAACTGCAGCAGAACGCACGCGACGCAGGGTTCTTCAACCCGATGCTCGATCCGGATGGCGTGACGCGGTCGCTGCCGTTGCTGGCGGAGTTCGATGGCCAGATATACGATTCGCTCGCCGTGCGGCTGCTAAGGCGGTACCAGGGCAATTCGGTGCTCGCGCTCGGCCGCTCGTCGCTGCGCATTGCTGGCGATCGCGGCATGATCGAAATACCGTTGTCGGAAGCCCTGACGGCCCTGGTTCCCTTTGCCGGTCCGCAGGCGGATGGCGAACGCAATTTCGACTATGTCTCGGCGGCGAACGTGCTCGATGGCAGTGTCGACTGGGCGCGCTTCAAGGACCGGGTCGTGCTGATCGGTACCAGTGCCCCGGGCCTGTCGGATCTGCGCGCGACACCGATCAGCGAGACCTTCCCGGGTGTGGAAGTTCACGCCACACTGGTCAGCGGTGCGCTCGGCAATCGATTGCTTGCGCGTCTGCCGGAAGGTAATCTGATCGCGACCATCGCCATCGTGCTCATCGGCGGCCTTTTTTCGTTCGCCGCGCCGCGCGCGGGTGCGTTCGGCGTGATCATTGCCACTTTCACCTCCGCGGCGGCATTGTTCGCCTGGAATGTCGTCGCATTCGTGCACCTTGGTTGGGTACTGCCATTGGCCGGATCACTGCTCACGATACTGATGGTCGGGTTGTTCAACCTCGCCTCCGGATACGCGATCGAGGGGCGCGCGCGCAGGGCCGTTGTCGACCTGTTTTCCGAGTACGTATCACCCGACGTGGTCGACAAGATGGCAAGGGATCCGCTTCATTATCATGGCGACATCAGTGTCGATCGCGAACTGACGGTGATGTTCGCGGATATCCGCGGCTTCACGCGCATGGCCGAGAAGATGCCGCCCGAAACGCTGCGCGAATATCTCAACGAGGTCCTCACGGACCTGACCGAGTGCATCTATCGCTACGATGGTACGGTCGACAAGTACATGGGTGACGCGGTGATGGCGTTCTGGGGGGCGCCGGTACAGGATGAAGATCATGCAGAAAAGGCGGTGCTTGCCGCGATCGACATGCAGACTGCCGTGAAGCGCCTTTCCGAGCGATTCAATGCACGTGGTTTCCCGCCGGTTGCGATCGGCATCGGCATCAATACCGGCGTCGTCCGCGTGGGCGATATGGGCTCGAAACTGCGTCGCGCCTATACGGTGATCGGTGATGCGGTCAATCTGGCTTCGCGCCTGGAGGCGCTGACCAAGCACTACCGTATTCCGATCATCGTCGGCGAAGCGACGCGGGCAAGTTGTCCGAATCGCTCGTTCGAGCCGATCGACACGGTCGTGGTGAGCGGCCGCCAGGGAGCCGTTCAGATCTTCGCACCAAGCGAGACCGTCGTGGCGACCCGGCCGCCGCGCGTCCCGGAGATGTCGCCAATCCTGTCATGGAGCATGGATGAAGTTACGCGTGCTCGGGTGTAGTGGCGGTATCGGTGCGCAAACCCGCACCACGTCCTTCCTGCTCGATGACGACATCCTGATCGACGCCGGTACCGGTGTCGAGGATCTGACCGTCGACGAACTGGCTCGGGTCGACCACGTGTTCCTGACCCATTCGCACCTCGACCATATTGCAGGCTTGCCGCTGATGGTCGATTCGGTGGGCGCCATGCGTGAGCAGCCGCTGGTGGTGCATGCGCTCGCCGAGACGATCACGGCGTTGCGTACGCACATCTTCAACTGGACCATCTGGCCCGACTTCACCGAGATTCCGCACTATGCCCGGCCGTGGATGATTTTCGAACCGTTCGCGATCGGCGACACCGTCACCTTGGGGAATCGGCGCATCAGAGCGATCGAGGCACGACACACGGTGCCGGCCGTGGGCTTCCATCTTGCCGGGCCGACCGGCTCGCTGGCGTTGTCGGGCGACACGGGTCCGAACGACGGATTCTGGCGTGTCGTCAACGGGATCTGTGATCTGCGCCACCTGATCATCGAGACCGCGTTCTCGAATCGCGAAGAAGATCTCGCGCTCATCGCCAAACATCTCTACCCGATCCAGCTCGGGGAGGAACTCGCCCAGCTGCAGCGGCCGGTGCCGGTCTGGATCACGCATCTGAAGCCGTCCGACCGAGCAACCATCGCCCGCGAAGTCGCGGTGTGGGCCGCTCGCAATCAGCCACGCATTCTCGAGCGCGGACAGATACTCGAGTTCTGACCGGCCACTGCCCCGTTAGGGCAGCAGGTGACCGATCACGTCACTTTCATCGGAACTCGATGCGACGAATAGCGTCAGTCGGCGCCGGCAATTGAGCGGAACGTGCCAGGTCGTCCGTCTGCCGCGTGACGAACGTCACGGTGAGGGCGCCATCCGGATGCCTGTCCGCCGTTCGTCGGATCACAACCGCCGATGAAGGCCATTGGCACGGCGGCTGCTCATACGGAGGCGAACGAGAAACTTGGTCTCGTCGATATCCCTCTGGAGAATTGTCAAAATGGCTTCAAAAGTTCAAAAAGGTTTCACGCTGATCGAACTGATGATCGTGGTTGCGATCATCGGCATCCTCGCCGCCGTGGCGATTCCCGCTTACCAGGACTACACGGTTCGTGCGAAAGTGACTGAAGGTCTGTCGCTGGCCGCTGGTATCAAGACGACGGTTGCCGAGAACGCGGCAAGTGGTGTTGCACTGTCCAACGGTACGCCTGCTGCAGCTGTCAACGGTACGCCCGCTATCGTGACCGATCAAGTGACCGGCATCCTGGTCACCGACGGAAACGGTGAAATCACGATCACCTACGCCGCTTCGGCTGGTGGCGGCACGCTGGTTCTTGCACCGCGTGATGGCGCCAATGCGCTGGCAACCGGCAACATCCCGGTCAATCCGATCACCTGGAACTGCCTGTCGGCCGGTTCGGCGAAGGCTGGTACGAAAGGCACGCTGCTGGCGAAATACTCGCCGGCCAACTGCCGCAGCTAAGCAAGCAGTACCGCAGTCGAAAAAGCCGCCTGCAAGGGCGGCTTTTTCTGTCCGGAAAGATCAACCCGCCACATGCGTGCATCGCCAAGTCCAGATGACAGCCAAGTCTCATGACCGTAGTAGCGGATTCACATTGATCGAGCTGATGGTCGTCGTTGCGATCGTCGGTATCCTCGCGGCGGTCGCCATGCCCGCCTACCAGAACTACATGAAGCGGGCCCGGGTCATCAACGGCATGGCCTTGATGACAGCGGCCAAGGCGGTCGTCTCGGAAAATGCCGTGATGGGCAGCGTGCTGTTCGACGCAGGCTATGTGTCGATCACCATGCTCGATCAGGACGTCCGGCTGGTCGACATCAACAACCTGACCGGCAAGATCACGGTCACCTTCGGTCCGCGTGTGGAAGACAACAAGACACTCGTCTTCGAACCGACGAGCAATGGCGGTCCGCTCGTCGGAGGAGCGATCGCCACGCACGCGATCGTCTGGCGGTGCAAGCCCCTGGAATCCACATTGAGCATTGCGTTCCGGCCAGCCAGCTGCCGATGAAGTCGAATCGCCGATTCGTGACCCCTGGGTCTGCCGTCTCGAACCAACCCATTCCTCCCGTCTCTCCTGTCTTGAACAAGCCATGAAACACCTTGCACTCAAGTCGCGATTGAAAGCTTCATCCATTCATTTCCTGTTGAGCCTGATCGTGGTCGCGGTCGCCGTGCTGGGCAGCGCAATGCTCTGGTACCCGGGACAACTGGCTTTCGCGGCCGGCCTGGTGACGATGGTGACGATCCTGGTGGCGGTCGACCTCGTGCTGGGTCCGCTGCTGACGATGTTCGTCTACCAGCCCGGCAAGAAGTCGCTGGTGTTCGATCTCGCGGTGATCGCCGCGGTGCAACTGTCTGCGCTGGGCTACGGCCTCCATACGGTCTATCAGGCAAGACCCGTGTATGTGGTCTTCACCGTCGATCGGTTCGAGACCGTTGCCGCGGCAGATCTGGAAGCGGTCAGCCTCGACGATGCCAGGCCGGAGTACCGTGAGCTCTCGCGCACCGGGCCGCGCTGGGTCGCGGTGCGCCTGCCCGACGATCCCGAGAGGCT
>JBGSTN010000610.1:0-1626 GCA_041736455.1 Burkholderiaceae bacterium
GTCATCCCGACGCTCTATCCGGACCTCGTCGACACGCTCGAACTGATGAAGCGTCACTGGGTCGGCATCGGCATCGACATGAAGGTGAACACGATCGAGCGCGCGCTCTACTACACGCGCGGCGACAACAACGATCACGACATGGCGGTGTGGCCTGGTCCGGGCGGGCTTGATCCGATCCTCGATTCGCGTGACTATGTCGCCGTGCATCCGCAGGGCACGCGCTACGCCATTCCGTGGTGCCTCTGGTACACGTCGAACGGCAAGGACGGACAGGAGCCGCCGGAGCATCAGAAGAAGCGCATGAAGCTTTATGACGATGCGCGTGCCACTGCCGACCTCGCGCAGCGTGGAAAGCTGATGAAAGAGGTGTTCGACATTGCGGCGGAAGAGTTCGAGTGCTTCGGTGTCTGCCTTGCCTCGAACCTGTTCGGCATTGCCTCGAACCGCCTGCGCAATGTGCCGGCCAAGATGCCGAACTCATGGTCATGGCCGCATCCTGGCCCGGCGATGCCGCAGCAGTTCTTCATCCAGACCTGACGCGGATCGTTTCTCAGCCTGCACCCTGCTGACGTGGGGCATATCCTGCAGCCGACGGGGAACCCCTCGTCGGCTGACGCTTCCCACCGGAGCCTTTGCCCATGTTCCGCTTCATCGTGAAGCGCACGCTATGGATGATCCCGTCGCTGTTTGCGGTGAGTTTTCTTGCCTTCGTGCTGATCCAGCTGCCACCGGGCGATTTTGTCACGACCTATATCGCAACGCTGGCCGCCTCCAACGAGACCGTCGACCAGAATACGGCAGCTGAACTGCGCGCGCGTTTCGGGCTCGATCAGCCGATGATCGTGCAATACGCCAAATGGATCTTCGGCATCCTGACGCGCGGCGATTTCGGGCTGTCGTTTGAATGGCAGCAGCCGGTCAGCGAACTGATCTGGGAGCGCATGGCGCTGACCCTCCTGCTGACATTTTCCACCCTGCTCGCGACCTGGGCGATTGCACTGCCGATCGGCGTGTTCTCCGCAGTCAAGAAATACTCGATCGGCGACTACATCGTGACCTTCATCTCGTTTCTCGGTCTCGCCGTGCCGAGCTTCCTGATCGCACTGGTGCTGATGTATGTCGCGGCGGTGAAATTCGGGCAGGAGGTCGGCGGGCTGTTTTCCGAACAGTTCCGCAATGCGCCGTGGAGTTGGGCCAAGATGGTTGATCTGATGGGACATCTCTGGATTCCCGTCATCATCCTCGCCGTGTCGGGCACGGCAAGCCTGATCCGGGTGATGCGCGCCAACATGCTCGACGAACTGGCCAAGCCTTATGTCACGACGGCGCGCGCGAAAGGGCTTTCCGAGTTTCATCTGCTGGTGAAATATCCGATGCGGATCGCGCTCAACCCGTTCATCTCGACCATTGCCTGGCTGCTGCCGAACCTCGTGTCCGGCTCGATCGTGGTGGCGATCGTGCTGAACCTGCCAACCGCAGGCCCGCTGCTGCTGCAGTCGCTGCTCAGTCAGGACATGTATCTCGCCGGCGCTTTCGTCCTGCTGATCTGTGCGCTGACGCTGATCGGCTCGCTGCTGAGCGACATTCTGCTCGCGCTGGCCGATCCGCGCATCAGGCTGGAGT
>JBGSTN010000681.1:0-4830 GCA_041736455.1 Burkholderiaceae bacterium
GGCGCCGGACACACGCTGACGCCGCCTCTCACGCTCGATCGCAGCGGCTCGCTCACGGGTCCGTGCGCCGTCGATATCCCGGTCCGATCGTCAGCGGCTGTTCCGGGACCACTTCGTCGCCGATATTCGAACGCAACGACACGTGCGTTTGCCAGAACGGCTCGCCGGAGACCCGATCGAGCAGGCTCAGCGTCAAACGGTAGTCGACGTCGGCGCGCACACCGCGCATCGGTGGACTGCGCAAGGAGATCTGTCGGTCCGCCAATCCGATCTGCTCGGTGACGATGAAAGGATCGCCGCCGGCGGGATTCTCGAATTCGGCGCGCAGGACGGAGCCGATCGGTATGGCGCGCTGTGGGACTGCCGTGAAACCCGCATAGACGTCCGCGATGCGGTAGTTGAAAATGAAGCTGGCACCGAGTACCTTCAGCCAGGGCTTGACGGCAGGGGTTTCGTCCAGTGCTCGCACGAGCATGAACAGCGGCAGCGCAAGCGCCAGCCCTGCCAGCAGCGCACGCGGCAGCCATGATTCCCAGCGCGGGGCACGAGGGACTGGAGAGCCGTCGCCGTGCGCGCGCCGGGAGAGCGTGGAATCGGTGGCTCGCGGATGTTTCATGATCGTGATCGACGCCCGAGCGGATATCCGATGGCGTTCTCCGGACGATGCCTCGTAGGGTATCGTCACATCGCCTGCTTCGATACATTGTGGCATCAGGAAGCTGACCTTGCTGTTTTCCAATGCATTTAAGTATCGAGAACCGCCAAGCAAGTATCGATGCTGCATTGCGACCCCTCCTAAGATCAATCCCGACGCAGGGCCTTGCATCGACATCGGTCCGGCGATCAGTCAGTTCGAACTCACAGGAGACACGCACATGTTGCGCACAGCAATCGCCGCGGCCTTGGGCCTCTGCGCCGTCGTCGGCACCGCCTCGGCCACCGAGCTCGTCATCGCGACCGTCAACAACGGCCACATGATCGAGATGCAGAAACTCACACCGACATTCGAGAAAGCCAATCCGGGCATTACGGTCAAGTGGGTCACGCTGGAAGAGGGCGTTTTGCGTCAGCGGGTCACCACCGATATCGCGACCAAGGGAGGCCAGTTCGACATCATGACGATCGGCATGTACGAGACGCCGATCTGGGGGAAGAAGGGCTGGTTGAAGGCCCTCGAGACCGGCCCGGCGTACGACGTCGACGACCTGCTGCCCGCGATGCGTGAAGGCCTTTCCGTCGACGGCAAGCTGTACGCCGCGCCTTTCTACGGCGAGAGCTCGATGCTGATGTACCGCAAGGACCTCGCCGACAAGGTGGGCGTCACCGTGCCCGATCGTCCGACCTGGGATCTGGTGGCCGACCTGGCGAAGAAGATCCACGACCCGGCCAAGGGCGTGTACGGGATCTGCCTGCGCGGCAAACCGGGCTGGGGCGACAACATGGCGTTCCTGTCGACGCTCGTCAACACCTATGGCGGGCAGTGGTTCGACATGAACTGGAAGCCACAGGTCGACAGTCAGCCCTGGCAGGACGCGATCACCTTCTACGTCGACCTGCTCCGGACATACGGCCCGCCCGGGTCGTCGGGCAACAGCTTCAACGAGATACTGGCGTTGTACAACGAAGGCAAGTGCGGCATGTGGATCGACGCGACGATTGCCGCTTCGTTCATCGCCGACCCGAAGCAGAGCAAGGTTTCCGATCAGGTCGCCTTTGCACAGGCGCCGACCAAGGTCACCGAGAAAGGGGCGAACTGGCTCTGGGCCTGGGCACTCGCGATTCCGGCGAGTTCGACGAAATCGGCGGACGCCCAGAAATTCATCGAATGGGCGACTTCGAAGGAATACATCCAGGAAGTTGCCAGGCATAACGGCTGGGCGAGCGTTCCGACCGGCACTCGAAAGAGCACCTATGCGAATGCGGACTTCCAGAAGGCCGCGCGTTTCGCGGCTGCCGAGAAGACAGCGATCGATTCGGCGGATCCGAACAGCAGCACGAAGCCGAAGTCACCATATGTCGGTGTCCAGTATGCGGCGATTCCCGAGTTCCAGTCGATCGGTATCGCCGTGGGCCAGCAGATCAGTTCCGCGCTGGCGGGCAAGGCGAGCGTGAGCGCCGCGCTGAAGGCAGGCCAGGCGGCGGCCGACCGTGAAATGCAGCGCGCGGGCTACTACAAGAAATAGCACCCGGTCGACAACGACCAGCGGCACGTCGTCGGCAGGTTCGTCGGTCAGGCCGGCGAACCTGTCTGCCAGCCACGCGAGGAGCCCAACCGCATGACACGCCTGTTGCCCCGGCTGATGCTCGCACCAGCCGTCACGTCGCTATTGTTGTGGATGGCCGTGCCCCTCGGGATGACCATCTACTTTTCGCTCATCCGCTACAACCTGCTCAATCCCGGCGTCAGCGAATTCATCGGTCTGGAGAACTACGAGTTCTTCATCACGGATCCCTCGTTCTGGCCGGCCGTGCTCAATACGCTGATCCTGCTCGCCAGCGTGATCGCGATCACGGTGATCGGTGGCATCGCGCTGGCCCTGCTGGTCAACGATCCGTTTCCGGGGCGCGGCATCGTTCGCGTGCTGATCATCTCGCCGTTCTTCGTGATGCCCACGGTGAATGCGCTGCTGTGGAAGCACATGATGATGAACCCGGTGTATGGCGTGTTCGCGCAGGTCGCGATCGGTCTGGGATTCGAACCGATCGACTGGATGGCCGACAAGCCGCTGCTGGCGGTGATCATCATGGTGGCGTGGCAATGGCTGCCGTTCGCCTGCCTGATCTTCATCACCGCCTTGCAGTCGATGGATCGGGAACAGATCGAAGCGGCACGCATGGACGGTGCCTCGATCGTGCAGCAGATCCGTTATCTCCACCTGCGACATCTCGCCCGTCCGATCGCGGTGGTCATCATGATCGAGATGATCTTCCTGATGAGTGTGTTCGCCGAGATCTTCACGACGACGGGGGGCGGCCCGGGCGATGCAAGCACCAATCTGGCCTTCCTGATCTTCAAGCAGGCGCTGCTGAATTTCGATCCCGGCACGGCCTCGGCCGGCGCGGTGTTCGCCATCGTGTTGGCCAATATCGTCGCGGTGTTCCTGATCCGGATCATCGGCAAGAATCTGGACAACTGAGATGACACGTCACCAGGAAAGTGGAACTCTCGTGCTGGTACTGCGCACCGTCGCCGCATGGACGATCGCGCTGTTGCTGTTCTTTCCTCTCGGCTGGCTTTGCCTGACTGCGTTCAAGACCGAGTTGCAGGCCATCGCCGTGCCGCCGCTCTTCGTGTTCGAACCGACACTGGAGAACTTCGGCATCGTGCACTCGCGCAGCGACTATCTGAGCTATGCGTGGAATTCCCTGTTGACCAGTGTCGTTTCCACGGTCGTGGGCCTCGCGATCGCGGTGCCGGCCGCTTACTCGATGGCCTTCTTCCGTACCAGCGGTACCCGTGGCCTGCTGATGTGGATGCTGTCGACGAAAATGATGCCGGCGGTAGGGGCGCTTGTTCCGATCTACGTGATCGCCCAGCAGACGGGCCTGCTGGACAGCCGGTTCGCACTGATCGTCGTGTTCACGATGACCAACCTGCCGATCATGGTCTGGATGCTGTACTCGTACTTTCGCGACATTCCGCGCGACATCCTCGAAGCCGCGCGCATGGATGGTGCCAGCGTGTGGAACGAATTCAGGCGTGTGCTGCTGCCGCTGTCGCTTGGCGGACTCGCTTCCACCGGCCTCCTCTGTCTGGTGTTGAGCTGGAACGAGGCGTTCTGGTCGCTCAACCTGACGGCGGCACGCGCCGGCACGCTGGCGTCGCTGATTGCTTCGTATTCGAGCCCCGAGGGATTGTTCTGGGCCAAACTGTCCGCTGCTTCGTTGTTCGCGATCGCACCGATCGTCGTGTTCGGGTGGTTCAGCCAGAAGCAACTCGTGCAAGGACTGACCTTCGGCGCGGTGAAATGATGCGCCGTCAATCGACCAGGAGACATGGTGATGTCCTATCTTGAACTGCGCAACGTCGAAAAGCACTATGGCGACTTCCACGCGATCAAGGGCGTCGATCTGGCGATCGAACGCGGCGAGTTCGTCGTGTTCGTCGGCCCGTCGGGGTGCGGCAAGTCGACGCTGTTGCGCATGATCGCGGGCCTGGAGCAGATCGATGCCGGGTCGCTGGTACTCGATGGGCGCGACATCACCGGGCTCGCATCGTCCAAGCGCGACCTCGCGATGGTGTTCCAGAGCTACGCGCTATACCCGCACATGAGCGTGTTCGAGAACATGAGCTTCGCCCTGAAACTCGCGGGCGTGGACAAGGAGGCAATTCGCAACCGGGTCGATCGCGCCGCGGGCATACTCGGGCTGGTGCCTTATCTCGAGCGCATGCCGGGCGAGTTGTCCGGCGGACAGCGTCAACGTGTCGCGATCGGGCGGGCGATCGTGCGCGAACCCAAGGTGTTCCTGTTCGACGAGCCGCTGTCGAATCTCGATGCCGCACTGCGTGGCCAGACCCGGGTCGAGATCGCACGCCTGCACCAGGACCTGCGCGCAACGACGGTCTATGTCACTCACGACCAGGTCGAGGCGATGACGCTGGCCGACCGCGTGGTGGTGATGCGCGATGGCCGCATCGAACAACACGGCACACCGCTCGAACTCTACGATCACCCGGCCAACCAGTTCGTCGCCCAGTTCATCGGCATGCCGCGCATGAACGTGGTGGCGGCCCGCGCGGCTCCGGAGATGGTCGCGCTGATCGCGGACCGCATGCCGGCGAGCGCGCAGATCGGCGTGCGGCCTGAGAACCTCGTGCTCGTCGCACCG
>JBGSTN010000685.1:0-6328 GCA_041736455.1 Burkholderiaceae bacterium
ACCTCGTCGAGCGACATCGTCCGGCAACGTCGCAGGTACTCGTCGGCGACCATGGCAGTCGTGGGTGAGCCGCGGGCCAGCCCGCTGGCTGCCGCTTCGAAGAACGGATCGTCCTGTGCCGCCGCCTGCAGCGTGGCCAGCAATGACGGCAGATCGGGTTGCGCGGCGATATGCCGCAAGGCGTCGTGATACTGGAGCAGACTGGCAGTAGGCAGGCCGAACCGATAGCGATGATGCTGCGCCAGCAAGTGCATCGTCACGAGGCGCCGATTGGCGGCTGCATCGGGTGTCCAATCGAGCGCGAGCAGGCCGTCGAAGAAGCCATCCATGCCTTCGTGCGGCACGAAGCCATCGGCGAGCCCGGCGTGAATCGCATCGGCTTCGTTGATGACCAGCCCGGTGAGCGCGAGCACGCGACCCACTCCGCCGGGAACCCGGTTGAGAAACCAGCCGCCGCCGACGTCGGGAAACAGCCCGATATGGATTTCCGGCATCGCGATGCGTGCCCCTTCGGACACGACGCGATGTGAACCCCCGACCGCAAGACCGACACCGCCTCCCATGCAGACGCCGAACGCGTGTGTGATCAGCGGCTTCGGATAATGATGGATCAGTCCGTCCAGCAGGTACTCGACCGCGAAGAAGCTGTCGCCGTATTCGAAGCGGGTGTCGCCACCGGCACGCACCTGCCGGACGACACCAGCAACATCCCCGCCAGCGCAGAAGCCCCGGTCACCTCTGGCGCTAAGCACCACCGCCGCGATCGCCTCGTTCGACTGCCAGCGCCGCAAACGGGCGACCAGCGACTCGCACATCGCCAGGTCCAGCGCATTGAACTGCGCAGGCCGGTTGAGCCAGGCGAATCCCACGCGCTTGCCATGCGCGGCCTCGCGTTCCTCGAAAACCACCGACGGTTCGGGCGCCCTCATCGTGGATACCTGCTGAATGGTTGCGTGAGAAAGTGATCGGTCGGTCGTCAGGTCGACAACGAGGTCAGTTTGGCATGGAATACCCGCGGCTCGAGCAAACGACCCTTGCGCGCTCGTGATCCGGCCCATGCGGCCAACTGGCTCGCCGTGAAGACGCGATCGACCGCCTTCTGGCCGCGTCCCTCGCCTTCGACCCGAACCCCGCCGGCACCGAACACGACCGCCTGTTGCAGCAGATCGTCCTTCTCGACACCCATCAGGCTGATACCGCGTCCACCGCTCTTGAGCACCTTGACTTCACCCAGGTTGAACACCAGCGCGCGGCCCTTGGAGGAGACGCACAGGACCTGGCTCATGCCACGGTGGAAGATACCCGGGCGCAGCGGCCTGTCACCGTCCCCCACCGTCATCAGCGCCTTGCCCTGACGCGTACGACCGACGAGTTCCCGCGCCTGCGTGATGAAGCCGTTGCCCTGCTCCGACGCGAACAGCACACCGGCGTCCGGCGGAGCGGCGAACACGTGTTCGATCCGCGCGCCCGGCTCCAGTTCGACGAACATCGTGATCGGCGATCCGTCGCCGCGCGCCGAAGGCAGCAAAGAGACCGGGATCGAGTAGACACGGCCATTCGTGGCGAGCGCGAACACCACTTCCGTGGTCAGCACCTCGTAGGCGCCGTAGAACGAATCGCCGGACTTGAACGTGTATTGGGAGGCATCGTGCCCATGGCCCTGGCGGGCGCGCACCCAGCCCTTGGCCGAGACGATCACCGTGACCGGTTCTTCCACGACGCGCACCTCGGCCACCGTGCGGTCGGCCGCCTCGATCAACGTGCGCCGGTCATCGCCGAATTCCTTCACGTCGGCACGGATCTCGCTGATGACCTGCTTCCTCATCGCATTCTCGTCGGAAAGCAGCGCCTGCAGCGTAGCCAGCTCGTTGCGCAGTTCCTTCAGTTCCTTCTCGATCCGGATTGCTTCGAGACGCGCCAGTTGCCGCAGCCGGATGTCGAGAATGTCATCGGCCTGGCGTTCGGAAAGCTCGAAGCGCGCGATCAACGCCAGTTTCGGATCTTCCGCCGTACGAATGATCGCAATCACTTCGTCGATGTTCAGCAGCACCAGCTGCCGGCCCTCGAGGATATGGATGCGATCGGCCACCTTCTGCAGGCGATGCTGGCTGCGCCGCGTCACGGTGCGCAGACGGAATTCTCCCCACTCGACCAGCATCTGCGCGAGTGACTTCTGACGCGGCCGGCCATCGATGCCGATCATCACCAGATTGACCGACACGTTGCTCTCGAGCCCCGTATAGGCGAGCAGCATGTTGACCAGTTCGGTACGCGGGACTTTCGAGGTCTTGGGTTCGAACACCAGCCGCACCGGTGCCTCGCGTCCCGATTCATCGCGCACCGCTTCAAGCACCGACAGCAGGTTCTGCTTGAGCTGCTGTTGCTCGGCGGTCAACGTCTTCTTGTTGAGGCGCACCTTCGGATTGGTGAGCTCCTCGATCTCCTCGAGCACTTTCTGCGTCGATACGCCATGCGGCAATTCATTGAACACGAGTTGCCACTGGCCGCGTGCGAGATCTTCGAACGTGTAGCGTGCCCGCACCTTGATCGAACCACGGCCGGTGTCGTAGATCTCGGCGAGCGACTCCGGCGGAGAAATGATCTGTCCGCCGCCGGGAAAGTCGGGGCCGGGCATCTTCTCCAGCAACTCGGCGGTCTGGACGCCCGGTTTGCGGATCGCCAGGATCGCGGCCTCGGCGACTTCGCGCAGGTTGTGCGACGGAATCTCGGTCGCCATGCCGACCGCGATACCGGATGCCCCGTTGAGCAACACCATCGGCAAGCGCGCCGGCAGCAGCGAGGGTTCCTCGGTCGAGCCGTCGTAGTTCGGCACGAAGTCGACCGTGCCCATGTCGATCTCGTCGAGCAGCAGCTTCGCGTAGCGTGTCAGGCGCGCTTCGGTGTAGCGCATCGCCGCCGCGCCGTCGCCATCGCGCGAACCGAAGTTGCCCTGGCCATCGATCAGCGGATAACGCAACGTGAAGGCCTGAGCCATGCGCACCATCGCGTCGTAGGCAGCCGTGTCGCCATGAGGATGGAACTTGCCGAGCACATCGCCGACGACCCGCGCCGACTTGACCGGCTTCGCACCGGGTCCGAGCCCCATCTCGTTCATCGAGTGCAGGATTCTTCGCTGCACCGGTTTCTGGCCGTCGCAGACATCGGGCAGGGCCCGGCCCTTGACCACGGAAACCGCATAGTCGAGATATGCCTGCTCGGCATAGTCGGCCAGTGTGATCTGACCGTCGCCGTCGGCATCCGGGTCGGGAATGGCAGGGGGATCGAGGTCCGTCATGCTGTGCGTAATCTTGCGTGAAGAGAAACGTTGAGTGGGTCGCCAGGCCGTGCGCCGTCAACGGGCGACGTCTGGACAGAGCATGGATGCGAGAGGTGGCTGGTCAGAGGGGTGACCGATCAGATATCGAGATCGGCTTCGTTCGAGCGCTCCTCGAGCCATGCGCGCCGTGCGGACGCTTCGCCCTTGCCCATCAGCATCGTGAAGCGCTCGCGGGTCTGGGCGGTGCCCTGCGCGCCGAGCACCACCGGCATCAGGCGGCGTGTGGCCGGGTTCATCGTCGTTTCCCACAATTGTTCGGCGTTCATTTCGCCCAGCCCCTTGAAGCGCGAGATCGACCAGCTGGCTTCGCGCACGCCTTCCTTCTTCAACTTGTCTTCGATGTGCTGCAGTTCGCCGGCGTCGAGACAGTAGATCTTTCGTAGCGGACGCTTGCCCTGCGCCGGCACGTCGACGCGAAACAGCGGCGGCCTCGCGACGAAGACATGGCCCTTGTCGACCAGCCGCGGAAAGTGCCGGAAGAACAGCGTCAGCAACAGCACCTGGATGTGCGAACCATCGACGTCGGCATCCGACAGGATGCAGATCCGGCCATAACGCAGGCCCGAAAGATTCGGTTCGTCGTCCGGCCCGTGAGGATCGACCCCGATCGCCACGGCGATGTCGTGGATCTCGTTGTTGGCGAACAGCCGGTCGCGATCGGTTTCCCAGCTGTTGAGCACCTTGCCGCGCAACGGCAGGATCGCCTGGGAAAACTTGTCGCGACCCATCTTCGCCGAACCGCCGGCGGAGTCTCCCTCGACGAGAAACAGCTCGGTGCGCGACGGGTCGTCCGACTCGCAATCGGTGAGTTTGCCTGGCAGCACCGCCACGCCACTGCTCTTGCGTTTCTCGACCTTCTGCGCCGCCTTGCTGCGCGCCTGCGCCTGGCGGATCACCAGTTCGGCGAGCCGCTTGCCGTAGTCGACGTGCTGGTTCAACCAGAGCTCGAGCTGCGTTCGCGCGAAGCCGCTCACCAGTCGCACCGCATCGCGCGAGTTCAGTCGCTCCTTGATCTGCCCCTGGAACTGCGGATCCAGCACCTTGGCCGACAGCACGAAGCTCGCGCGCGCAAACGCATCTTCGGGCAGGAGCTTCACGCCCTTGGGGCTGAGGTTGTGCAACTCGATGAAATTGCGGATCGCGCCGAACAATCCCTCGCGCAGGCCCGATTCGTGGGTGCCGCCCGCACTGGTCGGAATCAGGTTCACGTACGACTCGCGCAGCAAGCCGCCTTCCTCGGTCCAGATGACCGCCCACTGCGCGCCTTCGCCATCGGCGAACGTATCGTGACCGCGCTCGGCGTATTGCTCGCCCTCGAATACCGGAATGACCGGTTCGGACGAACCCGCCTCGGCGAGTACCGTCCCGAGATAGCCGCGCAGACCATCCGGGTAGTGCCATTGCTGCAGGCGCTGCGCCTTCTCTTCGCGCAGGCTCACTTTCAGGCCCGGCAGCAGCACGGCCTTGGAGCGCAGCAGCACCGTCAGTTCGGCCAGCGGAATCGTCTGCGAATCGAAGTAGCGCGAATCGGGCCAGCAGCGCACGCGCGTGCCGTGACGACGATCACCCTTGGCCGGGACCGTCGAAGCGAGAGGCCGCGCGATGTCGCCGCCCTTGAAGCTGATCTCGTGCATGCCGCCATCGCGCCAGACGGTCACGTCGAGCTGCCGGCTCAGCGCATTGGTCACCGAGACGCCCACACCATGCAGGCCGCCGGAGAAACTGTAGGCACCGCCGTCAGCCTTGTCGAACTTGCCGCCCGCATGCAGGCGGGTGAACACGATCTCGACGACCGACACCTTCTCCTCGGGATGCATCCCCACCGGAATACCGCGGCCGTCGTCATCGACCGACACACTGCCATCGGCATGCAGCGTCACATCGATGGCCTTGCAGTAGCCGGCGAGCGCTTCATCGGCCGCGTTGTCGATCGCCTCCTGGATGATGTGCAGCGGGTTGTCGGTGCGGGTGTACATGCCCGGCCGCTGTTTGACCGGTTCGAGTCCCTTGAGGACCTTGATCGATGCTTCGCTATAGGTTTTTTGTCGGGTTGCCATGAACTTCAGACTGACGCGCCGCCCGCGCTCATCGAGCGAGTACGGCTGCGCACATTTGGAGGAAACTCGCGAAATCGCCCACCCGGTCCGGATGCAGATGCGCGGCGAAAGCCCAGGCCGTCAATGCGACCACGACGATCGCCACCATCGATCCCGCAATGGTCGGCCAGAGTCTGTTTGCTTTTGCCATGCTGGTTGCGCGTCGGAGGTTGGGTCTTGCCCGTTTGTCGTGACGCGGGTTTGCGCGTCCTGCTTCACCTTTCGGACGCGGGATTGCGCGTCTTGCTCTGCCTTTCGGGCGCGCAATTGCGCGTCACGGCCTGTATTTTTACACAAGCCCGGCCCCTGCCCTCGATGCCGTGGCGCCGACAGCCCAAAAGGGTCTCGTCGACGCGGGCGATAATCGCCGACCGCCGCATCGACAGGCCCCGATGGCTCGGACCCGTCCGATGCACTCCCTCGGGAATACGGACCGCGCGAGCGGCTGACCTTCCACCGCGACCGCCTTGAAGCCCGAAGCCCCTTCGATCGAACCGACGCAAGCAACGCCGAAGACGCAGCCGCTCACCCCGCCGGATTCGCCAGCGGCGATCTTCACGGCGCTTTCGATCCTCGCCATGCAGGCATTCGGCGGAGCGCTCGCCCTGGCGCAGGACATGATGTGCGAGCGCCGCCGCTGGCTGAGCCGCGCGCAGTTTCTCGAGATGCTGACCGTTGCGCAACTGGTGCCGGGGCCGAACATGGTCAACCTGTCGCTGATGGTCGGAGACCACTTCTTCGGCCTGCGCGGGGCAATCGCGGCGCTCGCCGGGCTTTTCGTCGGTCCGCTCGTCGTCGCGCTCGGGCTAGCGGCATTCTTCGGGAACTTCATGGACTCGCCGGTGGTCGCCGGCGCGTTGAAAGGCATAGGGGCCGTGGCGGCCGGCATGATCAT